>JAGQQT010000558.1 GCA_020426065.1 Planctomycetaceae bacterium
TCGTACACATAATTGATCCACTCCATCGTGATCGGATCATCGTGGCTCTGTGTCATGCGGCTCATTCCGCGTTACTCCTCTTTCAGTTGCCTGAACTCCTTAAGTGTTCGCCCTCACAATCGCTTCAACCACCTGCGGGCAGACTGAATTTCCGCAGCGTGCTACCTGTTCTGATTTGGTTGCCGGCTTGCCATTGATTCCTGTCATGATCTCGTATTCATCTGGAAAGCCCTGGGCCCGGAACAGTTCCCGAGGTGTGAGCATCCGCATTCCGATGTCGACGATCTGATATGGTTCTCCAGCAATGACCACGATTCCCAAGCAGAGCCGATCCTTGGTTGTGATTGTGGATAGTGGCCGATCAACAGAATGACTGTTGGTTCCTGATCCGTAGTATTTCATCAGGAATGCCCGGACTTCGGCGAATTTACAGGCACCTGCCACCACAGTTCCTAGTGGCTTCTGGATATCGAGGCATCTTGGAGATTGACCATTCCTTTCACCGTATCCAGTCTGAACCATGGTGGCTGTCACAATCTGATTCTGCGTTCCGACAGTCGTGATGGTCGGGAATGGGGTCGAAGCTGGAACCCCGACAACTCCACCAAAGTGTTTCACCAGGAATGCAGACACCAGAGCCGACTTGTTTTCAGATGTCACAGTTCCTAATGGCTGGTCTACTGGTGTGCCAACGCCTTGACCAAACATGCGAGAAATACATGGCGTAACGATCAGATTGCAGTCCTTACGGCTGGCCGTGATGGTCCGATGCGGTTCATCGATTCGGTTGGTCTTGCCGCCCTGCTGCAGCTGCAGGAGATACGGCGTCACAACTCCATAGCCATTCTTCTGCGTGATCGTCCCCAGGGGAGCATCAACACTCTGGCCGCGATAGTGATCGCCTCCATGGTTCACCCGCACAATGAACGGATTCTGGCTCTCAATGACATAGCGTCGAATCCCCTCGGCAATCCGGGCCAGCGTTTTTTCAGCCAGAGGACGTCTGCAGCCCTGGGCCTTGGCTTCCTCGGGTGTCAGGAAGATGGACGGACAGGGGATTGACCAGTCGATGATCTCGGCTGCTGTTCGCCACGGTCGCAGATTCGATCGGCGATTCTGCTTCAACTCCTTGCGAATGGTCTCGGGGGATCCATGCGTCGGGGCTGGCCAGTTGATCTTCTTTCCGTCTCTCCGACCGATGATGAACAACCGCTTGCGAGTAGTGGGAGTTCCGTAATCACAGGCCCGCAGAACACGATACTCGACGTTGTAACCAAGTTCCCGCAGCTTCCAGAGCCAGAGCTGGAATGTCACTCCCGCCTTTTCCTTGATAGGCTGATTCGTTTTCCGGTCAACCGGTCCCCAAGTCTGGAATTCTTCCACATTTTCAACAAAAAACGATTCCGGGTTCGTCAACTCAACCCACTTCACCACCACCCAGGCAAGACCTCGGATGTTCTTCTTGACTGGCTTTTCTCCTCTGGCCTTGGAAAAGTGCGTGCAATCAGGGCTGAACCAGGCTGCCTTCACTGGCCTGCCTTCGGTCACTTCCAGCGGATCCACGTCCCAGATGTTTTCGCAGTAATGCTTCGTCTGGGGATGGTTTGCCATGTGCATGGCAATCGCAGCCGGGTTATGATTGATAGCAACATCGACATTCCGTCCAAATGCTGCTTCAAGTCCAACCGATGCACCGCCGCCACCAGCGAAGCCGTCAACGATAATTTCGTGCTGGGGAAGCGGGTAATCGTGCGGCTCATTGAACCAGAATCGTTTCTGCAAAACCTTCATGAAACGCACCCTCCTGATAATTGGTTTCGTCCTGTTCCTCGGTGTGGTCTACATGGTCACCGCCCCACTGGTCGACATGCTTGCGACTTGCAACAGCCTTGCTAATTTCGTGGTCGTTGCCTGGTTTCCTGCGATTGATGCCTGGTACTACTCGGCTGAAACCGAGGCCATGTACGACAAGCTCTGGTGGTTCTGGTTTCATTTGATCAATGGGGATCCAGAGTTAGGCTCGTGAGTAATAGGCAGGAATCATTTCCCGAGCCGCCACCAGCCGCTTGAATATCGCATCGCCATCCGGATTCCGATCAGGGTGATACTGCTTGACCGCTGCTGACCAGACGGTCTTGAATTCACTCATGGGCTGTCCCTGCATCTGAGCAGCCGAGCAAATGAACCGCCAGGCGTCTTCTGCCGTTGCAAAACCATGATCCTTCGACGGATCAGGAAGTTTTGCCCATCCCTTGTACTGCTCAGCCCTGCGAGTGACTCCGTAGCGGTCCACCTTCCTGAGTGCTTCGAGTGCCAGTGCAATCGCCCGGACATTGTCCTGCCAATCATCGAACCGGTCACAGGGGTAGGACAGTGGCCCGAATCGGGAATCGAAAGTCAGGATGACTCCAGGTCGAGACGGACGAGCTGATGCCCGCAGCATGCCATCGAGCCGCAACTGACTGCGATCGACGTACGCCTGCAGAATCACATTCTTGGCCTGAAGTTGAAACAGCTCCCGATCAAGCAGGTCCATTGTGTCTGACCAGCTGGCCTTGAACCGGGATCGCTCCCAGACTTTGGTCTGCTCTCCTGGCCACTGCTCGATAGGTTGGAATGAGTAGGTTGGCTCGCTCATTTCACCACTCCCCACGAGGCCCAAGGCCACCGTGATAAGCTCGATCAGCTTCACCACCTGATTTCCTTGTGTCACCGCCCTGCGATGTCTGGATTGGCAGATTCAATCGGCAGGCTTTGCACTCGCCCCAGAATTCTGCGTCCTCACCTACAAGAGCTTCCCCGCATCCACATTTGATAGGTTTTGCAGTTTTCTCTTTCAGCATTTCACACCAGTCCTTTCTTTAGTTCGTGTATCGTTCCCCACGCCCATTCCGACACCAGCATCCACAACTGCTGAGTGCTCAACAGCCGAGTTTTTTACAGGGCACCTCGCTCAGCAATAACCATTCGCAGTTGTTCAACCGCATTTTCGACATTCTCCATTTGATCCTGAATCGCCTTGTCACCTGAGTTATGTTTGCTCTCTAAAGT
>JAGQQT010000559.1:0-294 GCA_020426065.1 Planctomycetaceae bacterium
GCTGCGGTTCACAGATCCCGGACTTTTCGGAATTAAGCAGAGGCACGATGCTGCGACCGGAAAGACCGGGGGCATCGGCTGGAAACGAAACCTGAGCAGCATCCAGAATGGTGGCTGTCAGATCGACAAAGCCAATCAGGTCATCAACGGTCCTGCCACCGGGCATTTGCGAGGGCCAGCAGATGGCCAGCGGCATGTGGATTCCATATTCATAGCAGTTCGCCTTGGCACGGGGGAAAGGCATTCCGTTATCGGAAGTGACGATCACCAGCGTGTTTTCCAGTTCTCCCATCT
>JAGQQT010000559.1:304-3050 GCA_020426065.1 Planctomycetaceae bacterium
GATCGAGCATCCTGCCCAGATGCTGGTCAAACCATTCAATCTCTACCAGGTAATCAGCAATATCCGATCGAATGGTCTCAGCTTCCGGCAGAAAGCCCGGGACTTTGATTTTCGTCAGATCCTTGCCGGATTTTTTGCCAATCCCATCTGCATAACCCCGATGCGGCTCGGTAGCTCCATACCAGAAGACGAATGGCTGGTTCTTCTGACGTTCAGCCAGAAAGTCCGCAAAGTTGGCCGCATAGTCATTATTGCTGGTGCCGGGAGGATGATCAGCGGCTTTTCGTTTTGCATAAGACTTCCCGGCCGGATTTTGGTCCCACCCGGAAACCTTGAAGTTTCCCGGTCCCCAGCCCTTGCCGGTGTATCCGGCGTGATATCCCGCTTCAGCCAGCAGTTCAGGGAAGACACGGTATTTGCGCGGAAAGGAGCTGGCATGAGTTCCCGCCTCTTCAATCTGCCAGGTATGTCGTCCGGTCAGCAAGGCTGCACGACAGGGACTACAGCCGGGAGAGGCGCCAAATGCCTGGCGAAACAATCCTCCCAACCGGGCCACCCGGTCAAAGGCAGGTGTCTGCACCTGATCGTAGCCAGCTGCTGAGGTGTGAGCCCAGGTCTGGTCATCACTGATCGCAATCAGGATGTTCGGGCGTGCCTCTTCCGCTCCTGAAGATGTACTTGAAAGTAGTAGACAGAAAAGCAGAGCCAGACACTCAACTAATCGCATTGGTGCCCCCTTTTGCTGGTAAGAGATGAAAAATGAAGGGAATCAAAAAACGGGTTAGACGTGATTCGCATGAACACTTGGTGTATTTGTGTTCATAAATCATTTTGTCGCATCCCGGCAACTGTCCAGATGTAAAAAAATTGTGAGAAATGTAAGAAGCTGGTGGCTCTGTTTTGATTTGGAATGTCGTAGTAACTTTATTTATTGTATATGGTTACGTCGTTTATTGTGATCTTTTGATGCGTTTGTCTAGCCAGAATTCGGGAAAACTTGGATTGCCGGAGACTTGCAATCACATCGAACGTTGCTGATCATACTACGAACGAGGGAGACTTCCAAATCATCAGCCGCCTCGGGCTGAGTCTCTCATGAGTAACCCGTTGATCGGCTATAGAAAGCAACACCTGTGACCAGATCTGACCGACTCGAAAAGCTGAAGAACCTCCTCCTGACCCGTCGCGATGAACTGCGGAGACGCTCGGGGAGTAATTGTCAGAACGATTCTGCAATCGGAGATGCTGCAGACATTGCTCAGTACAATGTCTCCAGTGACCTGAACAGTCACCTGCAATCTATGGAAGCAGATGAGCTGGGAGAAATTGAACTGGCCCTCCACAAGTTCAACGAAGGAACTTACGGGGTTTGCGAAGTGACCGGACGTCCGATTCCAATCGCCCGTCTGGAAGCCATGCCGCTGACCCGCTATTCAGTGGAAGCCCAGCGTGAAGCGGAACGTCAGGCTACTGCCTGGTAAGACATTTCGCGATTTCATCAATTCAGAACATTCCAACACCGTTCTCCTGAACTCAGGGGAGCGGTGTTTTTGTATTTATTACGGAATAATCTCGCCTGCTGATTCTCGTTGACCCGCTTCCAGAGTTTCCCGCATAATCACATTCCCTTCCTGAATCCCACCTTCCGGTTTTCCTGTCACCGGCTTGCTCATGCAATGTTCTTCCATTCCAATCTGGAACATCCTCTGCGGATGCGCGATCTTCTGGATCTGTGCGGGGATGTCCGGTTGCTCAACTCCAATTGAAACCACATCCACCGGCAGCTCGCCTCTGGCACCGCTCAATCCAGGGATGGATGCGGTTCAGCTGGACATCGTGTACGTGGAGCGGGATACGAATGATCCGCTGCTGGCTTCGATATTGTGGGATGAAGTTGATCAGGTGGGAACGGTGGATCTGCAGACCCGATCCCGACTCCGTTCTGAAGGCTTTCGAGTTGGACTGGTGGGAATGACTCCGCCACGCAGTCTGCAGCGTCTGCTCGGATTAAAAAACGACCTGACCGATGCTGCCGGCACATCCCGACCAACCGAACTGGTGGGACGTCAGACTTTTCTTCGTTCCGGAGGGACAACCGAAATCCAGACTGGCATGCTGGTCTCTCACATGGAGGTCCGTTTACCGGGAGAATCCGAACCGGTTTCAGTGGAAATGGCTTACGGTGTCCTGCACGCAGAAGTCGAACGATTGCAGGATGGCTGGATCAATCTGCACCTGCGTCCGGAACTTCACTACGGCAACGCCCAGTTACGTCCCGTCGCGAATGAAACGGAATTTGCCTACAAGGGTGGCAAGCAGATCGCCAGTTACCGGGATCTGGAATTTGAAGTGACCATGAATGTGGGAGAAATGCTGATCATCTCCTCCGACGCGGATTCTTCCGGCCTGCTGGGTGAAAAGTTCTTTGTGAACCATGAAGGCCCGCGTGACCGGCGCTACCTGGTGGCCATTCGCCTGACGGATATGAAGAAGATTCAGCCGCTCTACGAGAACTGAATATCTGCAGAATCAGACCAATTGCACTTTGCCATCACAACCGGCAGATCCTGCATGATGTTTTCGTCTGCTGCAATCCGGGAACTGGATTTATCGGAGGTTCCGTCAAGACCTAGCTTGAACAGTCTGCAACGGAACATTGTGTATGGCTGGTACGATGCGTGTGACTGCCGGATGCCTGTGCAGGAAAGTGGAAAACCGGCTTGACGGTTTGAGAAGACTGCTGAAC
>JAGQQT010000055.1 GCA_020426065.1 Planctomycetaceae bacterium
CGTCCCTGCAACTTCCAGATTTTCTGGACGTCCTTGCCAAGATCGGTCGATTTCCCTTCCACCTTCATGATTTGCAATGTTGGGAAGTTGGGGTCTGCAGCCACACCTATCCTGTTTGATGGATGAACGCCATTCTGCCTTGCCAGGTCTGTATTGGGCATCTCACCAGCCAGAAACTCACGAACCTTTTTGTTCTCTCTGGCAAGATGTTCTGTGAGTTGCCGTGCCAGGTCTGAAACGAGTTGAGTATCACTGACCACCTCTTTTGGTGCGGGCAGATCGGCCGGGTACTCGACCTTGACCTGATTCCATTGGACTTGATCCGACGTCAGATCAACCAGAAACAGGTTACCCCTTGATGGATCAATCTTCTCTCCGTTAACGGAAAGGGCTGATGATGTGATCCTGCTCCTGTCTACGTTCAGATCAAGATCGAGTTCAATGCCCTTTCCATCAATCGACAAGCCATCCTTCATGGAGGCGGTTTCACCGTCAAAGATCAGGTCCGCCCCGGACACACTGGAGACTTTTGCAAGTTCGCTGCCAGCGTGGCTTGTAAGGATGACGTAAGTAAAGCCGCGTCCTCCATTCGGATCTTCGTACATGCCGAACTGCACACCTGGTTCATCATGCTTGAGATATGTGTTGCCTGATGTGACGTACCAGCCATTGCCATCGATGCCAGCACCTCCAGCAACGAAGGAAATGGATTGATGTGGTTTCGAATACAAAAATGCAAAGCCACACGACGTGATAATCGTCATGAATGTAAATGCCAGGACCGGTTTCACGGGTACATCGGGGTAAAGCAATTTGACTTTGAAAGTACCGTAGGCGACCCCACCAAATGTCGACAGACCGAATGCTGTCAGGCCGTACATCCACATCCTTTGTTCCGCCGGGAAGCTTGACGCATCAGTCCAGTTTAACCACTCGTATGCGAGCATCGCGAGGGGGATTAGAGAAATCACTCCGAGCAGTTCTGAAACCTGTAATAACCGAGCGTCACCGGATGACAAAGAGTGAACCGTCTGTTTCCTTCTGGTCATCCACTCGCTTATCTTTTCGAGAATTAAAGCCACAAATATGAAGATTATGGTTTCCATAAATCCGAGCGACAGCACAAAAAATGCCAGTGCGATTCCTGCCACCAGGCACCCAAACCAGACCCACCAGACCCGTGGATCCCAGTTCTTGTCAGCACTTGCAGTATTTCTATCTACGTTATTTCCCCCGTCGTCAGCACCGATCGAAAATTCACCTGAGGCAACCTGCAGAGCAGGTGAATGTCCAACAGTTATTGCGAACGACTCCAAGGCCGCTGCGACTTCTGCAGGCGACTGGAAGCGCTCGTTCGGGTCCTTCGCAATCATCTTGGAGAGGATTGCCAGCAGCGCAGGTGGGATATCATTACGGATGCTCTCCAGGGAAGCAGGTTCCGCCTCCGCATGCTTTTTCAGTTTTTCCATGGCCGACCCTTCCCCAAAAGGAACCTGGCCAGCCAGCAGGTAGTAGAGAGTCATCCCCAGGCTGTAAATATCGCTGCGACCATCGACGTTTCGCGCATCCTGTGCCTGCTCGGGAGAGATGTAATCTGGAGTACCCATAATGGCTCCAGCGTAAGTGAGATTGCCGTCCGCATCTTCACTGAGGGGCTCATCGGGAGTGGAGCCAGGCACCAGTGAGGCCAGTCCAAAGTCCAGAATTTTCACCACATTCCCTCTGGTGACCATCAGGTTGTGAGGCTTGATATCCCGGTGAACCATGCCACGCTCATGAGCATACTGCAGCCCTTCAGCCGCTTTGCAAATGTATTCGCAGGCTTCGGCGACTGGTAATGGCCCACGCTCGCTGACAATCTGTGCCAGATCTTTGCCATCAACATATTCCATCACCAGAAAATGGAGGTCGCCAGCCTGTTCAGCATCGTAAGCGGTCACAATATTGGGATGGGTCAGGCTGGCAGCCGTTTTGACCTCACGTCGAAAACGCTCGATCACTTCCTGCCGTCGGACCCATTCGCGGTTGATCACTTTCAGTGCCACCGCCCGATCCATCATCCGGTGTTTGGCTTTGTAAACCTGGCCCATTCCGCCACGGCCAATCAGGGTCTCGATCTCGTAACGCGGGTGAGAAGCGAGTGGTCCGGGAATTGCTTCCTCATTCAAAGAGTGATGCCCGCGGGTTCCATCGAGAGAATCGGGAATGGCTGGCGCCAGGTGCCGAGCCTCCTGAAGCTGGCCGACGAACGTATCCTCTGAGGAGAGACTGAGTAACGTATCACAGCACGTCTGGCACGAACTGATGTGCTCCTCGATCTTTTCCGCTTGTTGAAGGGACAATTGACCGAGAGAGAACGCGCTGAGTTCGCTCGGATTCGGATGATCTACTGCTTCTGGCATGGATTCGGTCTTTCAGATCAACATATTCCGGTTCAGCATTCTGGGCTGAAACCAAGTTTGTCGTTGTTTACTATCATGAAAGAACCGCAGCTCGAAAAATCTTTCAGTCGCTGCAAAAAAATGAGGAAGAAGACTCCACAATTCCCTCTGCCTCCTGACGTAACCTGCTTAGAACACGTGACTTAGCAATAAAGACTGAATTCAGGGAAATATTCAGTTCGCTGGCCACAACATCGGCTCGCTGGCCTTCCAGAGCCACTTTTGTGAAGGCGTTCCAGGTCTCCTCAGTGAAGTTTGACTTCACAATCTCGAGCAATTCCCGCAGCACATGCTGATCGTGCTCCTGATTCCAAAGCAGCGTGAGGGCACTGGCAGGATCATCCAGCTGGGAAAGTTTCTGGTCGAAGCTGGAACTACCGGGAGCGACCGGTCGGCGTCCCCGCGAGCGCCAGAAATTACGCAGCCGATTGACCAGAATCGATCTGAGCCAGCTGCGAAAAGCACCGGTTCGTCCACTGTGCTCAAACCTGGCTACATCTTTGGATACAGCAATCAGGACATCCTGCAGCAGGTCATCCGCATCGGAGTCCTGAATCTCGAATTTCCGCATCCAGTTTCTGATCAACGGAGAATACAGGCGGACAAGCCGATCCCAGCTCTCGGAATCAGGAGAATCCCGCAGACGGTCAATCAAACTCAGTGATGTCTCATTCATAGCACAGGATTATTGGACAGAAACGGCCTGGCGCCAACGGATTGCGCATGCCAAATTGGTTGGCCACTCACTCAACTGCAGATCGAAGAGCGTATGGTTTGGAATCAATTTCTGAACGCTGAGTCGCACAGATTGGCCTCGCAGATAACCCAGCCTGCCACACTGGTTTTGCAATGAGAGCCGTTCGCACTTCCTGTTCTTTGTGCAGGGACGCTTCATTTTCATACAATACTGCTTCCCATCCAGATCATTCCATATGTGTCACTTCGTGGATTAAGCCTTTTTTGCAAACGATATCCACTTGGCATTCAAAATGCATGCATTGGTTGCATCGATTATGACGTTCGATTCACATTGCATGGACGCACATCTTCAAATCAGCTTGTTGGAATGACAGGTCGACAACGATCTGGCTTCCGTGGAGAATGCTACTTTGTCCTCAATTTCAGCGCCGACCCAGAACTCTTCAAACGGTAATACCACCGGAAGCATCAGCACTCCACAATCGCAATATGGCTCCGCTCGTCAGGCAGCCATTGCTGCAGTGACGAATTACCGTTCGTCTGCTCCTCCAATGAATTTCATTGACACACCAACACAGGAACTGTTCTGTGCAAATGTGTTCAGTAAAGCGGTCATGAAAGATCGCTTACCTAAGCCAGTTTTCAAGTCGCTGATGGCCACCATTGAATCGGGGGCCAAGCTCGATCCTTCAGTCGCCGACATTGTCGCTTCGGCCATGAAAGACTGGGCGATTGAAAAAGGAGCCACTCACTATGCTCACGTCTTTTATCCACTGACCGGAGCAACAGCTGAAAAGCACGACAGCTTCCTGACACCAAATGGAGACGGTGGTGCGGTTGCAGAATTCAGTGGAAGCCAGTTGATTCAAGGGGAACCAGACGGTTCCAGTTTCCCAACCGGCGGTATTCGCCAGACATTTGAAGCACGTGGATACACCATCTGGGACATCACCAGCCCAGCTTATATCCTGGAAAATCCAAACGGAACGACGCTTTGTATTCCAACAGCTTTCGTTTCCTGGACAGGAGAAGCCCTCGACAAGAAGACTCCCGTTCTGCGCTCCATGCAGGCTCTCAATGAGCAGGCTCAACGAATTCTGAAGTTGTTCGGCAAAACGGATGGAGCAATGGTTTCATCCACTGCCGGTCCAGAACAGGAATACTTCCTGATCGATCGAAACTTCTACTTCTCTCGTCCTGACATCCTGACTTGTGGTCGAACATTATTTGGTGCTGCTCCTCCCAAGGGACAGGAGTTTGACGATCACTACTTTGGAGCAATTCCTGATCGCGTTCTGGCATTCATGCTGGAAGTAGAACGGGAACTGTTCAAGCTGGGTGTTCCAGTCAAGACTCGTCATAACGAAGTCGCACCTGGTCAGTACGAAATTGCTCCTCTGTTCGAGTTTGCAAACGTCGCGACCGACCATCAGCAGCTCATCATGACAATGCTGAAAAAGGTTGCTGAGAAATACGGTATGACCTGCCTGATGCACGAGAAGCCGTTTGCTGGAGTCAACGGTTCAGGTAAGCACGTCAACTGGTCAATGGGAAGTGCCTCTCAGGGGAACCTCCTCGATCCTGGCGACACGCCACATGAAAATGCTCAGTTCCTCCTGATCTGTGCAGCTGTCATTCGTGCTGTCCACAAATATCAGGGATTGCTGCGAGCAGTTGTAGCATCTGCCAGCAACGACCATCGCCTTGGTGCCAACGAAGCTCCTCCAGCAATCATCTCGATCTTCCTTGGTGATCAGCTCACTGATGTCTTTGAACAGATTAAAGCGGGTGGTGCCAGTTCATCTATTCCCAAAGGAACTCTGGAAGTAGGTGTTGATGTTCTCCCTCCTCTCCCCAAAGACGCTGGCGACCGCAACCGAACCAGCCCCTTTGCCTTCACCGGCAATCGCTTTGAATTCCGCGCTGTCGGTTCCAACATGTCAATTTCCGGACCACTGGTGGCTATGAACACGATTGTCGCAGAGTCCCTCGACTACTGTGCTTCAGTTCTGGAAATAGAGACGGGGGGAGATTCTGAAAAACTGAACGCTGCTCTGCAGAAACTCCTTGTCCAGATCATGAAAGAACACGGTTCAATCATTTTCAACGGAGACGGTTACTCTGAAGAATGGCATAAGGAAGCTGCTGAACGAGGACTTCTCAACCACAAGACAACTCCCGATGCTCTTCCAGTGCTGGAGACAAAGGAAGTTCAGGAACTCTTTGAACGATATGGTGTATTGTCTGAGCGTGAACTCGAAAGCCGACTCGATACCTACCTTGAACAGTACTGCCTGAGTGTCAAGGTTGAATCGAAGATGACGATTGAAATGGCTCGTACAATCATCTTTCCGGCAGCCATTCGCTACCAGAATCAACTGGCTTCAACTTGTGCGAATTTGAAGTTTGTTGGTTATGAGTTCGACACGCATACTTTGGATAAAGTGACTGAACTCGTCAAAGCCCTTCAGGACAGCATCAGCGATCTGGAAGCGATAACCAGTTCAGTAAACAGCTCTAATGCACACGAAGCTGCCGTCTACTACTGCAACAAAGTCATCCCTGCGATGAACGATGTACGCAAGTATGTTGACGAGCTCGAAGGATATGTTGCTGACGACCTCTGGCCGCTGCCAACTTATCAGGAAATGCTCTTCATTCGCTAAGCGAATGAGCTCCGTTGGGGAGCAAAAATCTATGCTTCGACGACCGGTTGGGGTTCTGGTGTCACCCTGACCGGTCGTTTTTTATTTGGAGCTCGTGCCTTTTGGCATGCTAGCCTGATTTGAGTTGCAGGAATGGCACGCAATAGATGTGCCACCAATCCTGCCATAAATGCCAATTTGTCACCGTATTTGGGTGATTTTCTGACTCAACTGAGTCTCACAGCAGTTCCAGGCGTTCGGCCAGCCAGCGTTTGTTTTCGATTTCCAGGGCTTCTTCCCATGTGAGTTCGACATTGGTCTGCTTGGCGCGGATCAGCGAGCGGATTGCCAGTTCGACATCCACTCCGCGCAGAATCGCCGATTCAATTTCCGCAGTACGAATGGGCAGTCCGGCCTGAGCGGCCATGATTCGCATTTCCACGATCTTCTGAACCGGGGAGTTCCTCAGCTTCATGGCAACAATCTGCATCACCGAGATGCTGGCTCCGGAAAGCAGAGACTGCAGCCAGAGTTTTCCAATGGTGGCGAAGGCATACAGCATGCCCAGCCCAAGGATCAGCGGGATCAGGAGAAAAGCCAGCACCAGCCATTTGGTATCCATGTTTCACTACTCCTGAAATCACCTGCAAGACGTTATTACTTTTTGCCCATCATCTGTTCCCAGTGAATCCGTTCCGCCTCAAAAATCGGGCCTTCCATGCAGGACCTCTGGTAGTCCCATTCATCTGGTCCGGTCACCACGGGAACCACGCAACTGAAGCAGGCACCAAAACCGCAGGCCATGGGAGTTTCGAGGGAAACCAGGCAGGGGACACCAAACTCCCGGCAGATCTCGGCCACCACACGCATCATTACCAGTGGACCACAGGTCAGAACGGTTGTTGGCTCGTTGCCCCGTTCAGCAAGCCGTCTGCGAAGTGGCCCCGTAACGAGCCCCTCATAGCCGGTTGATCCATCTTCCGTGCAGACTTCGATGTCCAGCTTGCCGGACAGGTCAGCCAGATCATCCATGCGAGCGGCAAACCGGGCCGATTTGACTCCATAAATGAGCGTGCCACGCTCCGCTCGAATGCCCGATCGAGCGGGAGTTCCGTATGTTTTCTGCAGCAGGGCTTCCCGGGAAACGGCCACAAACGGCGTATAACCAATTCCGCCGGCAACCTGCAGGAGATGCGTGGTTTCCAGTTCCGGAAAACCATTTCCCAATGGTCCCCACACTTCCAGCTGCTCACCAGGCTGCAGTGTTTCCATGAGGGAAGTCATTTTGCCCACGACATGAAAACCGATATCGAGTGCAGTCGGCTGCTTTGGATCTCCCACGGTATCGTACAAGGCAAACGGACGGCCCAGGAGCGGATCATTTCGTTGCGGCATCCGCAGCATCAGAAACTGTCCCGGCAGGATGGCCTGCGCGAGTGGCGGGCATTCGAGCCGCACCCGATAGACTTCATCAGCCAGTTGCTCCAGCTGCGAGACGGTGGCGTCAAACTGATTGGTCAGCGAGCAGACAGTCATCAGTTCTTTTTCGGTCGGAAGTAATGGGTCGCCTGTCCAAACATGCCTTCAGCGGATTCCATGACGGTTTCCGAGAGCGTGGGATGGGCGTGAATGCTTTCGGCAATGTCTCGGGCCACGGCAGCTGTTTCCACTGCCAGAACCCCTTCGGCAATCATTTCGCCCGCTCCGGGTCCAACAATGCCCATGCCGAGAATCCGTTCTGTTTTCGTATCAAAGATCAGCTTGGTCAGCCCCTCTGTTCGACTGAGAGTCTGTGCCCGTCCCGAGGCCGCCCAGGGGAAGCGGACGACGGTCACATCCCGTCCATCACGCTCCGCTTCCGCTTCGGTCAAACCACACCAGGCCAGTTCCGGATCAGTAAACACAACGGCCGGAATCGCGATCGCATCGAACTCAGCCGGCTCGTTGAGGATTACATCCACGGCAACTTTCGCTTCCCGGGTTGCCTTGTGAGCCAGCATCGGTTCACCTGCAACGTCACCAATGGCATAGATGTTGGGATCGGCTGTCTGCTGACGCCGGTTGACTTCAATGAAGCCACGCTCATTGACTACCACCTTCGTTTTTTCCAGTCCAATGTTGCCGGCATTGGGCCGCCGTCCGACCGAAACCAGCACTCTGTCAAACGTGGCCTGAGCGGGAGCGTTGGCTCCTTCCAGATCAGCAACGATGCCTTCGGCGGTGGCGGTCAACTTGTTGACCTTGGTGGAAAGGAAAATGGCATGCAGGTGTTTTTCGAGCATCTTCTGCAACGGTTTGACCAGATCCCGATCCGCACCGGGAAGCAGGCCATCGGTCATTTCGACAACGGTGACTTCAGAACCGAGAGCGGCATAAACCGATCCCATCTCCAGGCCGATATAGCCACCACCAATCACCAGTAACCGGGAAGGGATATCTTTCAGCTCGAGCGCTCCGGTGGAGTCCATGACGCGGTCATCACCAATGTTGAAGATGCCTGGCATAGCCGGGACAGATCCCGTCGCCACAATGGCCGTTTCAAAGGCCAGAGTTTTGGTAGAACCATCCTTGAAGGCCAGCGACATCGTCTGGGAATCGAGGAAGGAACCGCGTGCTTCCACCAGTTCCACCTTGCGGGCTTTGCACAGTGCACGAATCCCGCCGGTCAAACCCGTCACCACGCCGTTTTTGAAATCCCGCAGTTTGTCGAGATTGATTTCCGGCTTAGCGAATGTAATCCCCCACTCGGCAGATTCCTGTGTTTCATTCAGCAGCTTGGCCACGTGCAGCAGAGCTTTGGAGGGAATGCAGCCACGGTTCAGACAAACGCCGCCGGGAGCGACATCGTCGTTGACGAGAATGACTTTCTTCCCTTTATCGGCTGCTTCAAAAGCGGCCGGGTAACCTCCCGGTCCCGCTCCCAGAACGACGATTTCCGCCTGCAGATCTGCCATGACATTTCCTTATCTTCTTCAATCCCGGGGAATGTTTTCTTGCCCCGGTCTGCAATGAGACCGGCAGACTTATTTCCCGAGCAAATTTCTACTGAGACCCAAAACCAGTTGCCGCTTTACTCAACATTCGGAAAGCAGAGTAAACGGATCGGACAACAGTGCAGACAGCTTCACGATGAAGCGTGCCGCATCGGCCCCGTTGATCACTCGATGATCGTATGAGAGTGAGAGCGGCAGGATGAGGCGTTCTTCCAGTTCGCCATCAATCAGTTTCAACTGCTGTTGACCTCTGGACATTCCCAGGATGGCCACTTCAGGATAACTGACAATCGGTGTGAAGCCGGTGCCGCCAATGCCTCCCAGATTGGTAATTGTGAAGGTGCTTCCCTTCATTTCCGCTACGCTCAACTTGCGATCACGAGCTTTGACGGCCAGTTCGGTAACTTCGAGGGCAATCTGAAGGAGAGATTTTTTATCGGCATTTCTCACCACCGGTACCACCAGCCCAATCGGGGTATCGACGGCAATTCCGATGTTGTAGTAATCCTTGTAAACGATTTCGTCTGTCAGCGGATCGAGGCTGGCGTTGAACTTGGGGAAGGTTTTCAGGGCGGTCACCACCGCTTTGACGGCGATTGCGGTCATGGTCACCTTGGGACCGTTCTTCCCGGTGCCCATCAGGAACTGCTTACGGGCCAGTTCGATATCCGTGATGTCAGCCAGATCCTGCTGGGTGACGTGCGGAATCACGTTCCACGATGTGGTGAGATGCTGGGCGGCGGTCTTGCCAACTTTGTTGAGGGCTTCGCGATGCGTCGGCCCGAATTCGGTAAAATCGGGCAGCGGTGGAGGTGTCAGACTTCCACCACCTGAACCCCCGGAAGGAGCGGTGAGGCGGGCTTTGACGTAAGCCTGAACATCTTCCTGGGAAATGCGTCCGCCGGGACCAGATCCGTTGACCTGATACAGATCGACTCCGAGGTCACGTGCCAACCGACGTGTTGCCGGTCCAGCTGGAGCGGGGGGACGATCTTTTCCACCGGTTGAAGGAGCAGCAGCAGTCACTGCTGGAGCAGGAGCTTTTGCCGCTGGTTTTGGTTCCGCAGCAGGTGCAGGTGTTGAGGCGGAGGCGGCCGGTTTGGATTCCGGTTTATCCTCTTTGGCGGGTGCTTTGGCGGCGGGAGCCCCTGCTCCTTCTTCGATGGTCAGCAGAACCGCTCCAATGGGAACGGAATCTCCGGCTTTGACATGGACTTTGAGGACGGTTCCGGCATATGGACATTCGATTTCCGCCAGGGCCTTTTCAGTCTCCACTTCGGCGACGATCTGGTTTTTGGTAATCACATCTCCCTCGGAGACATGGATTTCCGCGACATCCGCCGTTTCCACACCTTCCGAAACTTCCGGGAGTTTAAATTCAATAGCCATTCCATCCGTCTTTCTGAGTTGAACGTCTCGACCTGAACCGCCTGGAGTCCCCTGTCAGGGCTGGAGAGGGGCGGAAATTGTATTTCGGGCTGTTGGACCTTCATCGACCCGATCATTCAGGATCAATGCCCAGTTAGTATAACTGAACCCGATTTTCCCGAAAGTTAGCAGGGCCAAGTCCTTTGGAAAACCCCTGATCAATCGGCAGCAACTGATCTGATCCTGCCAGCGAATCGCTTTGAACGGCTCCAGACCGTCATTCCGTTTCGTCCGGGCTCCGCTGAGAACAGGTCTGCGATTTTTGAGCAGACTTCAGGCAGGGAGGACTGGCCACGGTCGCCACATCTTCTGCAGGAACCGTGAATGCGGGAAAGGTCGCCAGATCTTTTGACTCGTAATAATGCCGGAGTGCCCAGCGGTTGGAGAGAAAGGCCAGTTCGTCCCAGGGGATATCATCCCAGTCGAATAGCTGAACATCCAGACTCTCCGGCCCCGGCGAGAACTCTGGAGCCGTCAGATGCCCCCGATAAATCAGATGCACCTGACCTGCCCTGGGAATTGAGTACACGCCCAGCAGGGTCTCCACTTCAACCAGGACCCGAGCCTCTTCCCAGGCTTCTCGGGCCGCTCCCTGTTCAGCTGTTTCGAGCAATTCCATGAATCCAGCGGGGATCGTCCAATAACCACTGCGTGGTTCAATGGCCCGTTTGCAGAGCAGCAGTTTGTTTTGCCAGGTGGCTACCACACCGACAATGATTTTGGGATTGTCGTAATGGATCCAGCCACACTGATTGCAGATCAGCCGTTCCCGATCGTCTCCATCCGGAACTTTTTTCTCAAAATGATCAGGAGGAAGATAAGACACCACGCTTTGTCCCCTTTACTCAGTCAATCACGAATCCAAATCCGATTCCGGGGACGGTGGTGGTGGCGGTGACTGTTGCCGTTTGCAGAACTGATCAAACGAATGACTCATCGATTTCAGCAAGGGAGGCACCTGCGGGATGGCCATGAATACGCGTGCGTTCACACTTGATTTGGGATAAATGTTGGTGACAAAGTCGAAGCAGAACTCCGTAGGAGAATAGCGTAACAGGACGGCATTGGCGTAAGCACCACCCAGCAGGCTGTCATCCAGTTTCAGATCATCATAAATCTCGTCAATCGGCGGGGCAGACTTGCTGCCTGGAGCAGAGCCGGAATCCATACTGGAAGGTCCGATCTGGCCGACAAATCCTCCCGGGGTGCTCTCCGCGTTTTGTTGTTCCGCGGAGGGCGCAGCTTTCGGAGCAGCCTTGGGAATCTCGGTGATGGGGCCGAACTGCTGCTCGTAGTGGGCCAGGCTTTCCCGCAACGCTTTGACAAACTGCCCGACAACCGGAATTGGCAGGACTACGCGAGTCATTACCCGGTCCGGCTTGCCCATCCTGACAATAAAATCGAGGACGAATTCGAACTGACCGCTCAGAATGATGGCCGCATTGGCAAACACCCCCTGAGCGGTATCAGCCTGGATGCGAGCCGTCACCGCTCGATGCTGAAACTCCGCATGCAGCGGAACGTTCGATTCGTTAACATCTTCCCTGTCAGGTTCGGGTTCATTCATTCCGGAATCAGTCATACCATTGCAACACAAACGGGATTATCTCCATTATCTATAGCCGATCCTGCGTGTTGTTTGAAGTTTCAACTCCAATCGGTTCTTTATTCGCTTCAATTTCTTTTCTCTGATCTGTACGAAAAACGACATCATGACTGTGCCAAATTATGAAAAGCTGGGTGTGTTCTACCTGGGACGTGAGTGCGATCTTGAAACAGATGAACTGAAACGGGATCTGGTGTTGTATGACAGCAAAGATCTCACCACCCATGCGGTGTGTGTGGGGATGACCGGTAGCGGAAAAACCGGACTCTGCCTCTCGCTGCTGGAAGAAGCAGCGATCGACAACATTCCCGTCATTGCCATCGATCCAAAAGGGGATCTCGGCAACCTGCTGCTGACGTTTCCGGATCTGGCACCGTCGGATTTTGCACCCTGGGTTGATCAGGGAGAAGCCCAGCGTAAGGGGCAAACCGTGGAAGAGTTTGCTGCCGCCACCGCCAGCAAATGGCGCGAAGGTCTGGGAGAATGGGACCAGACTGCTGAGCGGATCAAGATGTTTCGGGATGCGGTGGACCTGGCCATTTATACGCCTGGTTCCGATGCCGGTCTGCCGGTTTCGGTCGTGCAATCGTTCGCTGCTCCTAATCCCCAGGTGATGCAGGATGGCGATGCCTTCCGGGATCGGGTGATGTCTGCGGTTTCGAGCCTGCTGGCGCTGTTAAGAATCGATGCCGATCCAATCAGCAGTCGGGAACACATTCTGCTCTCCAATATTCTCACCGTCGCCTGGAAACAGGGCCGAAACCTGACCATTCCGGAAATCCTGCGGGAAATCCAGAAGCCACCTTTCGATAAAGTCGGTTTCCTGGATCTCGATACGTTCTTCCCTGAGAAGGACCGGTTTCAATTTTCGATTCTGGTCAACAATCTGCTCGCTTCACCCGGGTTTGCCAGCTGGATGCACGGGGAAGCTCTCAATATCGAGCGGTTGCTGATGACCCGTGAAGGGAAGCCCCGGATCTCGATCATGTCGATTGCACATCTCTCGGATTCCGAGCGGATGTTCTTCGTCACGATTCTGCTCAACGAACTGCTTTCCTGGGTTCGCAGTCAGCCCGGAACGACATCTCTGCGGGCCATCCTTTATATGGATGAAGTCTTCGGCTACTTCCCCCCCACAGCGAATCCTCCCAGTAAACTGCCAATGCTGACCCTGCTGAAGCAGGCTCGCGCCTTTGGAGTGGGTGTTGTGCTGGCAACCCAGAACCCGGTTGACCTCGATTATAAAGGACTGTCCAACACCGGGACCTGGTTCCTGGGACGAT
>JAGQQT010000560.1 GCA_020426065.1 Planctomycetaceae bacterium
AGGCCGGGATCTGGATACCCAGCTGGGTATCAATGGGGGACGGGGCCGGGATACGATTGTTGGCAGCAATGGCAATGATCTGATCATGGGGCACGATGGGCACGACCTCCTCAAGGGGGCCGGCGGAAATGATCGGATTGATGGCGGAGCAGGGCACGATCGGATTTATGGTGGTACCGGGAATGATAACCTGCTAGGCGGCTCCGGTAACGACCTGATCTATGGCAGCATGGGGAGTGACCAGCTTCATGGATTGAGCGGAAATGATTCCCTGTATGGTGGAGCCGATAACGATTCGCTCTATGGAGACATTGGCGATGACCGGTTGTTCGGTGAACAGGGGGATGACTTCCTGGATGGCGGTCCGGGCCGGGATCTGCTGGATGGTGGTCCCGGGGACAATATCCTGCGGGATGTAGACTTTGGTGCCCCCATGAATGGTCCGGGGCCCAATGGACCACATCATCAGCCACCTTTAATGGAGCAAATGGCAGGTCGGATTGCGGGAGACAGTTCCTCGAATTCCTCTCCTGTTACCACCAGGCCGACAGGTTCTCCAGCTGGTTTGAGCGTGCCCGAGGATCAGCCTCAGGACCCGACTCCATTTGAAGAACTGGGGCTGGCAGTCCTGACCGGCTTGCCCTCCTGACCCGTGGCAAAATTCTGAGTCGAGAACACAACCAGCGATCCGTTTTCAAGCGGATGGCTGGTTGTTGTGTTTTGACGCTTTCATACCCCCTCCATCTCCTGGCTGCACTGGAAGATTCTGCAACAGGACGCCCTCACAACCAGGACACTTTTCCGTCCGACGGGCATAGCCGGGGCTGAAGATGGCCAGATCTGGAAGTTTGGGTTCAAGTTGTTTACTGAGGGGAAGTTCTGGCGAAACAGATTGCATATTCCCTGCGGAAATGTCACCATACCAACAGAACAGTGTCAGGCCGATTCGCCTGTCCTGTTGTTCCCTTCATCAGTCGCCCTTTTTCCAAACATTTGGCCAGAAATTCTGGTAGCTCCGTCTTTTATTTATGACGGATGCGGATTTTGGGTGAGAATGGTTTCGTTTCCATCCCCGTTGAGAAACGATTCATTCGAATCAGGTACTCGAACTCCATGTCAGCGACCAACAAAAGTGATTCCTCGTCCAATCGCCCTGTCATCCGGGGCAGCGATGGCGATCTGGTTTCGCTGACTCAACTGGGCCGCTATCAGATTCAGCGCAAGCTCGGTTCCGGTGGAATGGGAGCGGTTTACCTGGCGCTGGACAAGAATCTGAACCGGCTGGTCGCACTCAAAATTCTGCCTCCCGATAAAGCAGAGAATCCGATTCTGCTCAAACGGTTCGAAGCAGAGGCCCAGGCGGCAGCCCAGCTCACCCATGACAACATTGTCCGGGTGTACGAATCCGGTGAAGCAGAAGGACTGCATTATATTGCGATGGAGTACGTCGAAGGGACCGACGTCCAGCGCCTGATCAAAAAACGGAACCGGATTCCGATTCGCCGGTCCACTGAAATCATCAAGCAGGTAGCGCTGGCACTGGATCATGCTGCTTCTGCTTCAATTGTCCATCGGGATATCAAACCTTCCAATCTGCTCATTACCCAGGCAGGTGTGGTCAAGCTGACCGACCTGGGATTAGCGCGGGTCATCGACGACAGCGAAGAAACGTCCATCACCCGGGCCGGAACGACTGTGGGAACGGTGGATTACATGTCCCCCGAACAGGCCCGCAGCAGTAAGGCGGCCGATATCCGCAGCGATTTGTATTCGCTGGGCTGCACCTGGTACCACATGGTGACCGGCTCACCTCCCTATCCCGAAGGTAGTGTGACCAACAAGCTGCACGCTCATGCCACTGCACCGATACCCGATCCGCGCAATCTGAACGATACGGTACCGGAAGCGGTCGTGAGTGTGATCCATCGACTGATGGAGAAAAAGCCGATTGACCGCTACCAGTCTGTCGAGGAGTTGCTCGTAGATCTGGATGCGGTCAAGTCGACCAAGCGGGAAGTGAAGGCAGAGGATCTGGCGGCACTGGCCACTGCAGAAGACGAAATTGACGAAGATGCCGAAGACATTTCCGAAGCTCCCGCCCGCAGCACCGTAGCTCGGCGTCGTGTTGAGGCGGAAGAGGATCAGGATGAAATTCCCGCTCGACGCAGCCGCAAGTCTCAAAGCACGGAAGAGCCTGAGGAATCGAACCGTCCCCGCAAGAGCCGGCCGCAGAAACCCCAATCATCTGGTAGCTCATCTCCCATTGATGCCCTTCCGCCCCGGGAAAAACGGAAACTGGAAGATGTCGAAGGGAAGGAAGCTTCCTCATTTAATATTGAGATCCTGAAATACATTCTGCTGGGTGTGGCTCTGCTGGCCTTCGTGGGAATCGTCGGCTACGCCATTTCCTACTTCGCCAGTGAAGACAGCAAGGTAGGCAATCAGCAGATTGATCTGGCTCAGCGGGCTGAAGAGATCCAGGCCGAGCGGGAAGCCAACAGCAGTCAGGATCCGAATGCGGTACAGTCACCCAATACCGTCCACCAGCCACCGAATCCTTCACCCAACAATACCGTCAAGGCTGCCAGTGGCAGCAAAATTGATGTCGATCAGGATCTGAACGATGCAGTTCTGAATCAGCTGCCGGTGGTGAAGATTGTTTCCCGGAATGTGAAAGTCGACGAGAAGTCCGCACATACACCCGTTGAGGCGCTGGAGAAAAATGATGCAGCCGAACTGATCATCGAGTTTGACCTGGATCGTCCGTTTGTCTGGGAACAGCCCATCTCGATTGAGGGACGCAATCTCTTCCTCCGCTCCGCACCGGAGAAACCGGCCCGGATACTCGTCAACACGGCCGGCGCGATGGTGGATGGATTGATCAAAGGGAAGAATGCCCAGATCGTCGTGAATGGTCTGCACTTTGGCATTCTGGCTTATGACGTGCCTGGCAAGAATGACCTGTCGTTGTTCCGTATGATCGATTCCGACCTGCGTGTGGAAAACAGTACCTTCACCATTGAAGAAACCCGTGATCATCCAAT
>JAGQQT010000561.1 GCA_020426065.1 Planctomycetaceae bacterium
CCCCACCTGTCGTGGCCCAACCACATTGAAGAAGCGTCCAATCACGACATCCAGCCCCAGCTTTTGGTGATAGGCCAAGGCCAGGAATTCATCGATCGCTTTCGAACAGCCATAGGCCCAGCGCGGTTTGGAAGTCGGTCCAAACTGCAGGTCATCCTCTTCCACCCAGCGATCCTTGACGTTCTTGCCGTACACCTCACTGGTGGAAGCCAGGAAGACTTTATGTTTTCCCTGCACCGCCAGACGAAGCAGCAGTTCGGTTGGATAGATATTCGTTTCGATGGTCCGAACAGGATCCTCAGCCACCAGCTTCACGCCGACTGCCGCCGCCATGTGATAAACTTCGTCCTGGCCGGTCATCACTTCGGAAAGAAGCACCGGATCGGTAATCGAGCCAATCCGAACCGTCATGCCGGAGCGATCCCGGAGATGGTCCAGATTGCTGCCGCGTCCGGTCGACAGGTTATCCAGAATTGTAACTTCGTGACCTTGATCCAGCAGATACTCCGCCAGATAACTCCCAATGAAACCCGCCCCACCGGTAATCAGACATCGGCTCATAAACAGTTCCAGACGTTAGGACAACCTGCGATCTTGATGATCAGACCGCAACACAGAAATGAAGGTCAGAAGAAAATGAATCAAGCCAGACAGTCTAGCCACTCGGCTGGCCCAAAGGAAGCAGCCATTCATCGCAGTGGTCCGGGCAGGGTAAAAATACAGGCAAAAAAGGCATTCGCAGCTAAACCAGAACAGGTCAGCCCCAGTTTTCTCAGGGTGAACTCAATCTTCCTTCACCACTTCAGGGGCGGAAGAAACCCATCAAATGATGATCACTTGTGATCGGATATGGATACATTCCCTGCAGGCTGGTTTACATTTCCGGAGCGATGGACCACACTAGGCTGGCTGAGTGGAAGGAATTCTCCTTCCGCACACACATTTGACTGACGGACATCGTGTTCTCGCAGCAGACTCAAACGATGATGAAACCTCATTCCCTTCCCCGATCTGTTGTCAGCATGGTAATGATCGTGACCGCGATCATTCTGATGATGAGCATGCTGGGCTGGGGTGTCGATTATTCCGAGGGCTGGCTGAGTGAGGAAACGATCCAGATTGAACAGATTGGACCGGAACTGCTGCAGTATTATGCGAAGTCCGGACCGTTCCTGCATACGATCTTTGAGTGGACTTCAGTCTGTCTGGCGATCTTCACAGGTATTTTGTCCGTTGTCCATTTCCGGCTGAAGTACGATGTCACCACGCCCATCATCGGCACCGCTCTGTTTTTCTCCGGCATGCTGGATGCGTTTCATATTCTGGCGGCCGATGAACTGCTGTTTCATGTCAAGGATCTGGGGAACTTTATTCCGTTTACCTGGGCCTTGTCACGCACCTTTAACGTGGCCATTCTGACAGCCGGCACGCTGCCGTTTCTGGTGCGAACAACTATTCCCCAGCGGGATGAAACGGTCCGGAATACCCGATACCTGGTCCTGGTGGGTGTTCTCTTCGGACTGATGGCTTACGCGATCATCCAGATCTGCTCGGTGGTGCCCTCACTGCCGGAATCCTTTTACCCGGAACTGATGCTATCCCGACCCTGGGAAGCCATTCCGTTTCTGTTCTGGGTTTTTCTGGGGGCGTATGTGCTCCCCCGGTTCTGGAAGAAGAATCCCAGTCTGTTCTCCCACAGTCTGATTCTGACGGCCGTTCCCGCTGCAGCACTGCATCTGGTGGCCGGGTTTGGTTCGCATGCCCTGTTTGATGCCAACTTCTTTAATGCCTACCTGCTGAAAATCGTTGCCTATGGAACGCCACTCATTGGTTTGCTGCTTGATTACAAAAATGCCTATCGAGCGGAGCTGAAGCTGGAAAAGACAGCCAGCAATCTGGAGGCGGCTCGTCAGATTCAGCAGAGCCTGCTCCCCCGGAATCATCTGGAAATGGAAGGCCTCGATGCGGCAGGATTCTCATACGCCTCGGAAGCGGTGGGCGGAGATTATTACGACTATGTGAAAATGTCGGATGGCCGTTTTGCATTCTGTGTGGGAGATGTGAGCGGGCATGATCTGGCGGCCTCCCTGCTGGCGTCTCAGTCTCGGGCCTACTTTCGTGCCTATGCAAATTCCCTGACCGACTTTCAGGAAATCATGAATCGGCTTAACTGTTCTCTGGCTCACGACACACAACATCGCCGATTCGTCACGATGTTCATGGTGGCCATGGCCCCGAACCGGAAGAGTTTTGAATATGCGGCGGCAGGTCACCAGGCGTTTCTGATTCGAGCGGACGGCCAGGTTGAAACACTCGAATCACAGGGAGTTCCCCTGGGGATGTCCAGCGAAATGCCGGTCCAGATTGCCGTCAAGGATCGCATCCACCTGGGTGACACCATTCTGATTGTGACTGACGGAATCACGGAAGCACTTTCGCCAGCCGGAGAACAATATGGGTTAGAGCGACTCCTCGATTTTATCAGTGTCGAACATGAAAAAAGCGTGCACGAGATTTCGAAACGACTGCACGAAGATGTGATGCGGTTCTGCGAAGGTCATCGTCCCACAGATGATGTGACTGTTCTACTGGTTCGCTGCACGGATGAAAGTCTGCCGTGAAATTCATCGCCAAAAGTCTCATGACCTGGATGGCTGTCCTTTGCATTGGATTGACCTGTGCAGGGTCGGCCCGGGCTGACTGGTTCGAGCAGGTGATGGATTCCTGGATCTCGATCTCAGTTGTTGATGGAGAACCTGCACTGGAGCAGGTTGTGGGGCAGATTTCCCGAGCCAGAGAGCTTGCGATCGTCTTTGATCGACGAGTCGATTCATCCAGACCCGTTCAGGCAGAACTGTTGCAGGCAGGTTCGTTGTCTGGTTTATTGGACACAATCAGTGCGGAGAATCGACTCGAGTTTGAATCGATTGGAGAAACCCTCGTCGTGGTCCCCCATTCACGGGCACACCGGATACGGACTTTGATTGCGCTTCGTCAGCAGGAATTTCGCCAGCAGAGTGCGGGGATCTCGCTCTCACAAAG
>JAGQQT010000562.1 GCA_020426065.1 Planctomycetaceae bacterium
CAGCCGCTTCCGCATTAAAACTGAGAATGACGCGATGCCGCAGCACGGGCAACGCCACTGCTTTCAGATCGGAAATCGTGGCATGGAAGCGACGATTCAGCAGTGCCCTGGCCTTGGCAGCCATCAACAGGGCTATAGTTGCTCGAGGACCAGCTCCCCACTGCACCAGTGTTTTCAACTCTGCCGGCATGGTCGACTCATCCGGACGCGTCCCCCGCACCAGATCCAGTGCTGCCTGATAAACATGATCAGCCACCACCACACCTCGCACCAGCGACTGCATATCCAGCAATTGTTCCACATCCAGAACCGTTTGCGTTTCAAACTGGTAATCCGTCGTTTGCCGTCTGGCAATTTCCAGTTCCTCATCCCGGCTCGGATACTTCACATGAATCTTCAGCAGGAAACGATCCAGCTGGGCTTCCGGCAGTGGATAAGTTCCTTCCGTTTCCACCGGGTTCTGCGTGGCCAGTACGAAGAATGGACTGGGCAACCGATAGGTCTTCCCACAGACCGTCAACTGACGTTCCTGCATCGCTTCCAAAAGTGCGCTCTGGGTTTTGGGGGGAGTTCGGTTGATTTCATCAGCCAGAATCACGTTGGCAAACAGAGGCCCTTCCACAAATCGAAATACACGTTTGCCGGTGGTGTGATCCTCCTCCAGAATTTCTGTTCCGGTAATGTCTCCGGGCATCAGATCGGGTGTAAACTGAACCCGGCGAAACGACATCTGGATCAGCGAGGCCAGCGTGGAAACCAGCATCGTTTTTGCCAGCCCCGGCATCCCCTGCAGGATGCAATGGCCACGACAAAGCAGGCTGATCAGCAACTGCTCGGCCACATCATCCTGACCAACAATCACGCCAGCCAGCTGCCGACGCAATTCCTGCATCTGCTCAGACATGCGGTCGACCATTGCTCCCACATCCTGTTCATCGTGCGGCGTTTGTCCCCGGTGTGCGTGCTGTGAGTTATTGCGTGAGGCCGTTTCCATTGTCATCTCAATTCGGTTAGTCATCGATGATCCTCGTTCAGGATTCCGATTCAGATTGTATTCAATCAATTCTCTTATTCAGCTGATTTCGCTTCCGACTCACTGGCTTCCCGTGCGCTGATCAACTCATCCTGATCCCGATCCAGCATTTGAAACTGTTCCGGTGTCCCGGGGAATTCTCCCCGGGTCAAATCTCCATCCTGATTTCGATCCATCCTCACAAACCATTCTGGTCCTCTGACAACGGATTCAGAGCCTTCAGGGATCAAACCTCTGATCGTCGCCAGCTCCTCATGAACCGAAGGGCCCAGAGAAACACAGAGCCGGACAGTTGGTCGGATTTCTGAAAGTTCAATTCGACCATCCTGATTCATATCATATTGTCCAAGACGCTCATTCAGTTTTCGCAGTTCCCGAATCGTCATCCGGCCATCTCCATTAGGATCCAGTCCAGGCAGAAGGGGATAGCCATCCCAGACTGCACCGATGGCAACCTGATCGGAATCAGCCCACTGAATGGCAGAGCATTCCAGATTCAGTCCGCTCGATATCAACTGAAACGTCTGCTGGTTTTCTGTGGTGGTATTCTGCCAGTCAGCAGAAGAGAAAGTAAGTTCACTGGCAGACTGACTTTCATCACTCCGTTGATAATGAATCCGCCAGAGCAACTCTGGTTGATCTGACAGTGTTGTTTCTGCCGGTAAATCTATTCGGGACCGCATCCGCTCCAGCATTTCATTCGCACTGACTGTCGATGGCCAGGCCCAGAAGGTTCCGGCTGATCGGATCACTTCAGTTTTGGTCCAGACCGCTCTGGCCCGGCTGACAATCTCGTCGAACGTAATCACCTGGTCCCGATTAGCATCGCACATTATCAGAGACTGTTCAGCCTGTTTGAGTTCTTCAGGGTCTATGACCAGATCCTGATTCACATCCAGCACCTGCCAGGCAGGTTGCTGCTGCGAACGAAACGCCTGGAAACTCTGATCCAGCAACAAAAACTGAGGCCCCTCACACCAGCGAGTCAGCAACCAGTTGAGTTCCTCAGGATCGGTAATCGGACCGTTGACCGCCTGATACCGCTGTAATCGCTCCAGCGTTTCCACGGCATACCGATACGGTGGAACCCGCGGAGGCGTTGCCTCAGCTGGTTTTTCTTCATCGCCATTCGGTTCAGAAACTGAGGACGATTCCGGAGTTTGATCATCTGCCTTTGTACTCACGGCGGCTTCAGGTACTGAGACAGTTTCCGGGACAGGTGGTTTCAGTGAAGAACTCTCCAGCGGTGTCTGCTTCAATGCCTCCAGGTATTTCAGGACCGACTGCTGACGTGCCTCGGTAAAAGTCCTGCCATCAATCTGCAATTCCAACTGAATCACCAGCAGTTCGCTACCGTGTTGCAAGATGAACCGTAACGGATCCTGCTTCCTCTGTTCATTCAGAAACTGTTCCGATTCAGCCAGACGGTATTGCGGCAACTTGCTGGAAGGCAACAAGGGGGCATCGGTCGAAACAGAAGCAGGCCGAACAATCGGCAAAACAGCTGAACTCTGGACCTGCGTTGTATCCTGTTGACGTGACTTGACACCTGTCTTGAGCACGGTCTGTTCAGACTCATCCTGAGCAAGGCCGATTCCCGACAAGGCAATCACCATTGCCGGGACCAGAGTCGAATGTAAAACGAACCAGACGAATCTCATGCCAGCACCTGGGAAATGGGTGTCCCCTCCGCGATGGGAATTGGACGCCCATCAGGAGCCTGGTTGGTCGCGTCGCCACCGATCCCGATCGCTTCGCACAGTGTGGCCAGCAGATCCTGAACGGTAATCTGACCATCAACAACACTCTGACCATCCTCACTGGTTTTTCCGTAAGCCTGTCCTCCGGCAATTCCACCACCCGCCAGCACTGTCGTCCAGGCGCGCGGAAAGTGATCCCGACCGCCACTTGGGTTGATCATGGGGGTCCGTCCAAATTCACCCATCCAGATGATGGTCGTCGTTTCCAGCAGTCCACGCTCCTTCAGGTCTTCCATCAGACTGGCCCA
>JAGQQT010000563.1 GCA_020426065.1 Planctomycetaceae bacterium
GTCTGAAAATCTTTTACGATGCCGACGCTCAATGTTACACCTTCGAGCAGGCCAGTTTTCTCCTGCCCACCGACCTCACTGTCGATGAAGCGCTGGCGTTGATTGTGTTGTGTCAGGATCTGGCCGACTGCAAAACAGGAATTCCGCACCTCCAGCCCGCCCGCACAGCGGCATTCAAGCTGGCCAGTGTGCTCCCCCGGGCCATCCGGTCTTCGGTCAATGAGTGGATCGCCACGCACGAAATCCAGATTGGTCCCCGGGCCAATCTGGAACAGACCGGCCAGCTGTTTGAAGATTTACGTTACGCTCTGAAGATGCGGCATCCGCTGCAGATTGAATACGAAAGCTTTGCCGAAGGGGAGGTGATCAAAACCCGCCTTTCGCCTTACAGTTTTTATTACGGCGCCCGCAGCTGGTATGTCATCGGACGTTCTTCCATTCATCGGCAGGTCCGCACATTCCATCTGAAACGGTTTCGCAGTGCGACCATCCTGACAAAGCACACCTATAAAATCCCGGCCCGGTTTTCACTGGATCAATTCTTTGGCAATGCCTGGCGCATGATCCGTAACCGGAAAGAAAAACATCACGTCGTGATCGAGTTCTCCGCACTCGTGGCCGGAAACGTGCGAGAAGTCCAATGGCACCGCACCCAGAGAATTGAACCGTTACCCGATGGCAAAATCCACTTCCATGCCGATGTCGAGGGTCTCAGTGAAATCGTCTGGTGGATCCTGGGTTACGGGGACCACGCGAAGGTCATCGAGCCGGAACCACTCCGGAACCGGATCAAACAGGTGGCCCAGAAAATGGTGCGGATGTACCGCAAATAGTTTCACTTTCCTTTCATTCCTCAACAACGTGAGACAAACATGGCCGGTTCCAACCTGATTCTGATCGGAATGCCGGGAGCGGGGAAAAGCACGATCGGCGTGATTCTCGCCAAGTTGCTCGCGCTCGATTTTCTTGATACCGACCTGATCATTCAGTGTCGGGAGCAGAAAACGCTGCAGCAGATTGTCGATGAACAGGGCTCTCTGGCGCTGCGGAAAATTGAGAGCGATGTCCTGAGCAAACTGGAATGTGAAAGCTCCGTGGTCGCGACCGGCGGCAGCGCCGTTTACAGCCCAACCGCCATGGCCCACCTCAAAACCCTGGGACCAGTCCTGTTTCTGCATGTCAGCCTGACCCAACTGAAATCCCGACTGCTCAACGTCGACACCCGCGGTCTGGCCCGCCAGCCCGGCCAATCCTTCGAAGACCTGTTCCACGAACGAAACCCGCTCTACGAACAATACGCCGACCTCCGCATCCCCTGCGACGGCCTGAACCCGGAACAGATTTCACACTTGATCGTGCAGCAACTGAGAGATATCAAGTAGTACTTAGTCTATCGCTATTAGTCGCCTTGGATGGGGTAGAGGGATTTGAGTTTGGTGCGGGCGTTGCTTGTTGTGAATCGCCAGTTGGCACCGAGTTGATGGTCGTTTCGCTCTGTCTGCCAGGCTTCGATTTCTCGTTGCATTTGCTCGACTGAATTAAAACGGCGATTGAGGCATTGCCGGGAAAGAATGCTCAGTTCGATCTCCGCCATGTTGAGCCAGCTTCCGTTGCGGGGAGTCTGAACGATGCGAAGCTTGCGCGCCAGCCGATGAGCGAGGGCTGCATCGAATGTGGCGTAGAAACTGGCGATGTCATGCGTATTCAAGTTGTCCATCACCAGCGTGATCTGCTCGGCATGAGCGTAGTCCACTTCGATCAGTGTGCGGACTTCCTCGGCCCAGTCTTCGCGTGTTCGTGAGCGGCGGTTGCTCACGCGACGCCAGCCACCAATGGGGTCGAAAAACAGAAACAAGGCTCGAACATCTTTACGCTCGTAATGATGATCCTCGCGACGCGGTTGCCCCACACACATTGGCAGCGCGGGCTCGACATCAGCAACGACCTGTTTGGACGCTTCATCCATGCAGATGAGAACATGCGTCTCATCGTAGGTTTCCTGGTAAATATCCAGCACTTTTTCCATGTGAGCGACAAATCGGGCCCGGTCTCGCTCAGGAATGCAGAAGCGACGAGACTGCCATGGTTTCAGTCGTTTTTTTCAGCGTCTTGCGTACCGTCTCCGGACAGACGCTGGTAACAATCTGCAGCCGCGACAACTCATCCACGAGCAACCGGAGTGTCCAGCGTTGATGGCCCTCTGGGGGCGTGCTGCAACTGAGTGTCACCAGCTGTGCTTCCGCACGACCATCAAAGACTTTCGGCGTTCCCTGGTCCGACCGCACCTTGCGCCGGGTTGTTGCTTCCAACCCTTCATGAGAAAACTTTGACCGAATCCGCTGCACCTGCCGGCGAGTCATTCCAACGAGTGCGGCAATCTGTTCATCGGTCCTTCGGCCTTCGGGATGAGAGACATCGCTCAGCAACAGGACGCGAGCCCGCTTGACCATCAGAGAACTGCATTTCTGAGATCGGGCCGTCTTTTGCAGCTCTGCTCGTTGCTCAACGGAAAGCTCCACAACCCACTTCCGCACCTGCTGTCCCATCGCTATCCTCCATGAGATAATACCATCGATCATCCAACAACCGACTCCAACCTCATTCTAAAACAACACGACATAAAGCGATAGACTAGAACTGGTCCTAAAACGGTTCCCATGGTGAACAGATTGGCCTGGGAATTGCATTATTGAACCTCCTGAAAGGAGGCACAGCAATGTCCCAATTCTCCCGCACACAGTCAGGCCGACTGAACGAAGCGGGATCCAGGACGGATCCATCGACCGAACTCTCTGATGACCAATGGTTTCTGATTGAAGACCTTTTTCCCGAGCCCAACCAAAGACCCAACGGAGGCAGGCCTCCGAGGGAAAATCGCGAATGTTTTCATGGAATCCTGTTTGTACTTGTTTCAGGCTGCCGTTGGAAATGGGGTCATTTTGCTCCGATTTTGGCCACGAGCCAAGTCCGCTGAAAAGGTAGTTTCTGTCCCTTTTGCTCGCCGAAGATCGCGTGAATGATCCTCAG
>JAGQQT010000564.1 GCA_020426065.1 Planctomycetaceae bacterium
GGCGGCAAGTTCCGTCAGATGATGGTTTATGTTGATCCCCTGAAACTTCAGGCTCATCACCTCAGTGCGACCGATGTCGTGGACGCACTCAAGAAATCCAATCTCGTACTGGCAGCGGGAACTGCTCGGATGGGAGGAATCGACTATCAGATTCACCCGGAAAATACACTCCTCACCACCGAAGAAATTGAGGCCATTCCGATAACGGTCCGGGATGACCGCCCCATTTTTATCCGGGATGTCGGTTACGCAAAAGATGATGCTGCTCTGCAGTACAACATCGTTCGCGTCAATGGCAAGCGAAGTGTGTATTGCCCCTTGCTGAGAGAACCCGGTGAAAACACCATCGCCGTTGTGGATCGTATCTACGAAGGAATCGGAAAAGAAATTCCCCTGATGAAGGAACGCGGGGATATTCCACCCGAGACCGAAGTCACACTGGTTTCTGATCAATCCCATTATATCCGGAATGCGATGTCCAACCTGGCCAATCAGGTGGGGCTGGGAGCATTGCTGGTATCCATCATCGTGCTGATCTTCCTGAGGCAGATTGTTCCCACGCTGGTCATTGTAGCGATGATCGGCTTGGCAATGCTGATGGGGAGCCTCGCGTTTGCCTTTACCGGTCAGACAATTAACGTCATGACACTGGGAGGAATCGCTCTTGCCATCGGAACGGTGGTTGATGCCGGAATTGTGGTTGTGGAAAATATCATTCGTCATCAGCGGATGGGGAAATCTGCACTTGAAGCCGCCCGGGAAGGGACTCAGGAAGTTTCTTCTGCCATCCTTGCCGGAACCGTGACAACTCTGGCAGTATTTCTGCCTGCCATTTTTCTGACCGGGATGATTAAATATCTCTTTGAGCCACTTTCCCTGGCCGCAACGTTCACGATTGGTGCTTCCTACCTGCTCGCGCTGACAGTTGTCCCGGCATATTGTGCAACTTTTGTAACGACGAAATCTCGTCAAAACAGTTCTCTGAATGTCGAGAATCTGGAGGCTCAACCGCGGGGCCTTTACGGACACTTTCTCAATGCGACTTTGAAAGCCCCCGCTTTCACTGCGTTGCTGATTGTGGTTGTGGTGGGAGCCTCATTCCTGCTGTGGCCTCGCATGGGTACCGAACTGTTCCCCGATGTCGATGCAGGAAGCTTCGAAATCAGAATCAAGACCACTCCAGGGACCGATCTGGAGATTACAGAACAACTGGTGGCGAATCTGGAAAATTCAGTCAAGGAGGTGATTCCTCCCGCTGAAATTGAAACTCTGATTGCCAACATCGGTTTGCCGGTTGGCAAAGGGGCCGGATTTTCGACGGTCCTCAGTTCCAACTCCGGACCGGACACCGCCTATCTGATTGTCAATCTCAAGCAGTCCGGACGACAAACCAGTACGCAAACCTATGTCCGTCGCCTGCGGGAAAAACTGGCTGTTAACTATCCGCTTGAGCAGTTTCTGTTTGTCTCGGGAGGAATCGTCAACATGGCCCTCAATCAGGGAGTTCCCACGCCCATCAGCGTTCAGGTTTCAGCAGGTTCCCTGGATCAGTGCCGAGCCTCTGCGGAACAGATTGTGGAACGCCTGAAACAGATTCCAGGGACGGCGGATGTCCAGATCGCACAGTCGCTGGATTATCCTCAATTTGATGTTCAAGTTGACCGCACCCGGGCACGCTACCTGGGAATCGACCAGGAGGAGATTGCTCAAACCGTTCTCACCGCTCTTGGTTCCAGCCTGGGTTATGCATCCACGATCTGGATTGATCCCAAGTCAGGAACGGACTTCTTCATGGGGGTGCAGTATGAAAGCAACCAGTTCAAATCGCTGGAAGAGCTGCATAATATGCCACTTTCCCTGCAGACTCCCGAGGGGCCGGTCACGGTACCACTTTCAAATGTAGCGACTGTCCGCAGAGTCACCATTCCAGGAGAAGTTGCCCACTACAACATTGCCCGCGTGAATGATGTCCATGTCAACGTGGATGGGCGGGATGTCGGTGCGGTAGCTCGGGATGTGGAACAGGCGTTAGCTGAAATGGAATTCGGGAATGGTGTTTCCACAACCATTCGCGGACCTGTGGAAACCATGAAGTCGGGCATGAAACTGATGGGTGTAGGACTGCTGGTTGCCGGAGTCCTGGTTTACCTGGTTCTGATGGCTCAGTTCCGTTCTTTCGTCGACCCACTGATTATTATTCTGGCAGTTCCGCTCGGACTGGGAGGCGTGCTGGTTCTGTTGTATTACACGCACACCAATATCAATATTCAATCCCTGATGGGAACATTAATGATGATCGGCGTGGTGGTGAACAACTCCATCCTCCTGGTCGATTTTGCCAATCGTCGTCGAGCGTTCGGTGATTCCTCTCGTGAAGCCGCTCTGGCTGCCGCTCAAGTGCGACTACGTCCCATCCTGATGACATCTCTCACACTGGTGGCTTCCATGCTACCACTCTCATTCCAGCTGGCCCCGGGGAACGAAGCCATGATTCCTCTCGCCCGGGCATTGCTGGGAGGAATGATCGTCTCCACAGTCCTGACACTGATTCTGGTTCCATGTGTTTATTCAATAGTGCATCGAAAATCCCAGACCGCAACGTAACGCGATATTCGGCACGCTATAACAGGGGTTTGCTCGACGAAATCAGTGGAACTGAATCGAATTGAGATTCAGTGTAATATCACCCCATTCCCATCTGCTCTCCCATTTCAGGACAGAGTGTTGAACAGTTCTGTTAACAGAATAACACATCTCTTAACGTGATCCCGAAGATTTCTCACCACTCCCTTATCCCATTCCAGCGTTCCCGATCCACAAAGCCCCGTTTCTCCGCTGCAATCTCACTCAGCTTCCGTCGTGGTTCCGGCTTCACGCGTTCCTCTTCCAGCAGGCGTACTCCAGAGGCATGTCCGGCAGCACAGGCGTTGTACAGCGCATCGAACCAGTGGTTGTTGCGGCGGATGCGTTCCCAGCGGGTGACGACACCTTTTCCCACCGCGAACTCTTCCGACTT
>JAGQQT010000565.1 GCA_020426065.1 Planctomycetaceae bacterium
CTACCTGCAAGGAATCGGTTCGCCAGCCGATGTTTTTCTCACTGCTGGTCGTTTCGATGCTGATCATGCTGCTGAACGCGTGGATCCCCTTCTTTTCAATGGGGGATGACACCAAGATGTACCTGGATTGCGGCCTGGCCACGATTCTCATTTGTGGGATTCTGCTGGCAATCTGGACCTCCAGTATGAGCATTGCGGATGAAATCGAAGGCAAAACCGCAATGACGCTCCTCAGCAAGCCAATTAATCGCCGGCAGTTCATTGTGGGAAAATACCTGGGACTGCTGCAGGGAGTGGTTGTCTTTCTGATTCCGGTGGTACTGCTGTTCGTGTTCCTCATCTATTACAAGGTGGGATACGATATGAAAGAAGCGGGGAAAGAAGCCCCGGAATACTTCGTCTGGCTCGATTTCGCCAGCAATGCAGACATGCAGTATCTGTGGTTCCATCCTCAGCGTCTGGCTCCTGTGATCCAGATTCTGCCAGGGATTTTGCTGATCTTTCTGGAAATCGCGGTTTTAGCGGCGATCAGCGTCGTGATCTCAACCCGCCTGCCGATGGTGGTCAATTTCTCGGTCATGTTCGCGATTTTCGTGATTGGGCACCTGACTCCCGTTCTGGTCGCTTCGTCAGAAGTCCGTCAGGAGCTTGAATTTGTCTCATTCGTGGCCCGACTGTTTGCCACGGTGCTGCCAAGCCTGGAAGTGTTCAACATGTCCGCTCCAATTGCGACCGGTTCACTGGTTCCTCCCGATTACCTCGGGATTGCGGCCTTGTATGGGATCACCTACAGCATTGCTGCCATTTTGCTCGCTTTTATCCTGTTCGAAGACCGTGACTTGGCTTAGTCTGGATGTTGATTTTCCGTCTCGATCTTTACGCAGATAACCGTACTTTTGGGCCAGAAGGTTAAAAGAGCGGGGGATCTGGCATACCGATCGAGACTTTTCGACTGACATCCGAGGATGAGCCGTGTACCTGAACAACGACGATACCGATTCCACCTGGAAACGGATCCTGCCCAAGTCGATCTGGAGTCAACAGGGTACAGTCCAGCTGATCCTGCTGTCCCTGCTGGCGGGCATCATGCTGGCCCTGATGTTTGTGACTGGTCTGCTTGTTGTCGATTTGTTCGTCAGCAAGGGGATTGTCGTTCTGAAACGAGATGAGCTAAAAGTCGCGCACGAGATCTATGGCCCTGCCTTAAACGTCGTTGCCCGCATCGACGCGATGAATGCGTCCGAGGAGTGGATACTGCAGGATCGGGGCCTGCTGCATTCTCTGTGGTTATCCAAAGATCGCATCTGGGTGAAACCCATACAGTTGCTGTATATTCAGGTCCCCGCTCTCCGCAGCAATAATACAACACTGGTGATCCTGTTAATAACCGGTGGTTTGCTCGGTCTGCTGCGGGGGATTGTGATGGCCCGCTGCCGGTTGCTCGCTTCCCAGATTGGAATGAACTCTGCTAACCAGATGCGGAAACAGTTACATCGCCAGGTTATGCGAATTGGCCCCAGCGATCTGATGGACCGGGAGACGGCTCTGGCTTATGACCTGTTTCGTGAAGAGACTTCGATTGTCCGTGATGGCATTGCTGCTCATGCCTACCGACTGGCAGTGCATCCGATCTCAATTCTGATCGTGATTTTTCTCGGATTGTCGATCAGTTCCCGACTGTTCATCCAGATGGCAATCCCTCTGCTGGGATGCTGGATTCTGGTCAACCGGGAACAGGCCCGGTTTGATCGCAGCAAACGACTGGTTGAACTGGATGCGGAAAGACGGTCCAAAGTGCTGGCAGAAAGCCTGACCAAAACCCGTTTGATTCGGGGCTACGGCATGGAGGAATTTGACAACGCTCTGTTCACACGGCTGCTCAATCAGCTTTCCACTTTTTCCGATACCGTCATGCGGCGGGAAGTCTATTCCCGCTGGATGTGCTGGGGCCTGGTGCTGGGCTGCATGATTCTGCTCGCATTGCTGATGGGAGTCAAAGTAATCCTCCCCATCGAACACCCCCAGTGCCTGCAGCTGGCTGAAGTGACTTTACTGGGAGCGGTTTTTGCCTTTGTGTATCGACCAATGTCCCGGCTCTGGGAACTGAAAGAGATCCGGCACGAGGTTGCCAACGCAGCAGACAAGGTCCATCGTTTTCTGGATCGAATCCCGGAAGTGGGGCAGGCGGTGGGAGCCAAGTTTCTGGATCCGCTCTCCCGGTCCATCATGTTCGAAAACGTCACCTACAGCATGCCTGGATTGACCGGGAAGAGAATCCTGGATCAACTGGAGTTGAAGATCCCTGCTGGAGGAATGACCGTGATTGCCTCCTCAAATCCACTCGAAGCCCGGGCATTACTCTATATGCTGCCCCGTTTCCTGGAACCCCAGGAAGGCCGGGTGCTGATCGACGGAGAGGATATTGCCTGGGTAACACTGGAATCGCTCCGGGCAGAAACACTTTATGTCGGCGGTCCGGAGATGTATTTCACCGGGACGATTCTGGAAAATCTGACCTGCGGCAACGATGACTATGCGGCTTCAGATGCTATCAATGCCGCGAAACGGGTCCATGCCCACAACTTCATCCAGAAGCTGCCTCAGGGATATCAAACCATTCTGGGAGAGCATGGAGAACAGCTGACTCCGGGTGAAGCCTATCGTCTGGGTCTGGCAAGGGCTTTGTTGCGAAACCCCGCCTTACTGCTGCTTGAAGAACCTGACCAGAATCTCACGGAAGAAGACAAATCCCTGATCGACGATGCTTATGAACAGCTGCAGGAAGGGCGAACTGTTATCGTGATTCCCAGCCGAATGAGCACGATCCGTCGTTCAAGCCGAATTGTGCTGCTCTACCAGGGCAAAGTTGCCACAATCAATACCCATGCCAATCTGCTGGCTGGGAATGAACTTTACCGTCACTGGGAATATACCCGTTTCAACATTTTCCGAAAGTTGAATCAACCGGCAACCTGACAGGCCCTCCCCACTACATCCAGTCAGCAAAACTG
>JAGQQT010000566.1 GCA_020426065.1 Planctomycetaceae bacterium
AGACAAACTCGGTTGTAAGAGGCCAGGGGACGATGTCTCCCGGGCAGTCAGAAGTTGCCGCATCGCTTGAATTGATTGCGGTGCCCCTCAGTTTCGGTGGAAATGTGGTGGGTGTCTGGGAGCTGCTTTTTACCTCGTCTTCAGCTGCAGAACAGTTTCTGGCTTCTGAGGCATTGCAGCAGTTTCGGGATCAGCTGGGACTGAAACTATTGGATTCGAAGATTCCAGGAGCGTCAGAACAGGAATCGCGTCTGGCTGGGTCTCAGGAAGAAGCTTCCCCACTGGCGGAACGGCTCTGGGAAATTCGCAGGAAAACAGCTCCGGAACATCGCCTGTCCGCTTATTTGAATGAACTGGTGCTGCTTGGATATGCAGACCGGATTTCCCTGTTTACCCGGCATGAGGGTTCCACCGTACTGCTGGCAGTCAGTGGAGGAAGTTTCGATGCGTCCCAGTCTGAATCCATGCAACTGCTGGGGAGATTCATCTCTCAGCAGACTGAGCAGTGTTCGACCACAGAACCAGCAACTTTTACGAGACTGCCGGCAGAGCTGAAATGTAAATCGCTCAGAATTGTCCGGATCACTCAGGCAGATGGCAGAAGTGATTATGTTCTCGGTCTCGAAAGTTTTTCTGAGGATTCGACTGTACAACCCGAACTGCAGAAAGCGGAGATGGCAGCCATCCGCTGGGCCGTCATTTCTGAAGCAAAACCCGGCAGCAGATCCGCCGGTCTGCTGAGCCGATACTGGAAATCTGCTGCACTGGCAGTTGTTGTGGGATTGATGCTGGTTCCGGTTCCGTTTTCGATTCACGCAAACGGGCAACTGTTTCCCTCATCCCGGCAGACCGTTTACGCTCCGGAGGCAGGTCGCATACCAGCAGTTCAATTGCAGATTCCTGCTGACCGAATTGTTTTAAAGGATCAACTCATGTTGACTGTTGATAGTCCGGAGCTGGAAAACCAGTTGCATGAACTGGATCGGGAAATTGCCACAGTCAATGAAGAGATTCGCAGTCTCAAAAACAGTCGGCTCGATCGGGAACGCCGAGCGGAGCAAAACTCGCTGGTGGACCTCGATATCGGGATCCGACTCGCCGAACTGGAAGCTCGACAGAATGGTTTGTCCAATGAGCGGCAGTTTGTCGAGCAACGGATGAGCAGCCTTTCGATTCACAGTCCTTTATCGGGAGTCCTGCTGACTTGGGATATTGAGCAGCAACTGCAGGATCGACCGATCGAGCGTGGCGAGGAACTGTTCCAGGTGGGCAATCCCGATTCTCCCTGGGAAGCAATCATCGAAATTGCAGATCGGGATCTGCGTTACGTCAAAACATATCTGGAGCAGGCACAATCTGAAGTCTGCACGGTGACCAGTCGAATTAATCCTGCAGTGGAATGGTCAGGATCTCTGCAGGAGTTGTCTGTCGGCATTCTGAGATACCGGGAAGGGACTGGCTTTGCCGAGGCGAAAGTTGCCCCATTGCAGGGTGACACCCAGGGAACTCCGGGAGAACAAATTGTGGTCAGAATTCCTTGCGGGGTGCGTCCGGCGGGATTCGTTTATCTGCGAGGTTTGTGGGAAACCATTCTCAGATCTGGAGCTTACTGGTGGTAAAGGCCTATAATTAAAGGCTTTTTATCAGTTTCTGGCTGGGATCCACTCACTCGATCATGCCACCTCATGACAAGAGGGAATCTCGGGGCTAAGTTGGCAGGCACAAGATATTGTGGGTCGGGATGATCGTTGTTCAAAATAAGGGATTTGCTTTACAGCCGCATTTCGGGATTGTAAAAAATGCCCACTTCATCGAATTGACCTTGACGGCCTCGTAAGGATGCGAGGATGAGATGAAGGAAGACGCGAGCTGAATGCGTCGGCACCAGTCATGGATGATGGGATGCTTATGCGATTTTTGAACCGCACAGCTGTTGCGGCCAGAGAGTTGCTTCTCACTCCACGTCCGTACTTTGTCGACGTTGAATCATGCTGCCCAAATCAAGGCGAACAGTCCTGTTTGGCTGCCCGCCCAATCTGCGTGATTCTCTAAGGAAGGAGAACCCCGTGAGCACTAAACCGATCATTGGAATCAACTGCGATTTTCGTCCTGGCAAAAAAGATGCACCTTCTCTGAGCTGGATCAACAGCGGTTACTACGACAAGATCACCGCAGGTGGAGGAATTCCTGTCATCGCTCCTCCTTATGACGATGACAACGACCTCAAGCAGTTCCTGAATATGGTTGATGGCATTGTCCTGACCGGCTGCAAACTTGACCTCGATCCCATTCCGCTGGGCCTGGAAAAACATCCCGCATCCCGAGCCATGCCTTCCCGCCGGGAATGTTTTGACCGTCGCCTGGCCAAGATGGCCTACTCACTGAAGATTCCGGTCCTGGCCATCGGCTCAGGAATGCAACTGATGAATGTGATCTGTGGAGGCACGCTCTACTCCGATATCAGTGAAGCAGTCCCTCGACCACTGCAGCATCGCGATCTGGTAGAAAGCACATTGCGTCATGTGCTGGAAATCGTTCCTGGAAGCCGGATGGATGAGATCTATGGTCCTGGCGAAATTCGTGTAAACAGCGATCATCACATGGCTGTCGATCAGCTGGCTCCCGTCTTCAAAGTCGGAGCGACAACTCCGGACGGAGTGATTGAAGCCTATGAAACCATTTCCGACGACTGGTTCTGCCTGGGTGTGCAGTTCCATCCGGAAAGCGAAAGCGGTTCCGCTCTCGATATGCAGGTGATTGAAGCCTTCATGGAATCCTGCAAGGAACCCGTGCCGGAGTTCCTCAGCTTCACTCAGGGGCAGGCTGCCTGAGTCAAATGATTTTCAAAAACGGAACGCGGTGGAGTTAACTCCGCGTTCCGTTTTTTTATTTCTGGGAATACAAATAAGGAGCGTTGATTCAGGTATCAGATTCCCAAATTGGACCTCCAGAATCTCCAGCTGTTTGACCCGTACCCGCAGGCGCAGGCAATACCAATCCGTTTAAT
>JAGQQT010000567.1 GCA_020426065.1 Planctomycetaceae bacterium
ATGATGCAGGCCTGATTCGATCCGCTTCGATCCCGTTAGACAGTGTCGGATCCGTTTTCGTCTTCGGGCCGCATCTCTAGCCGGACGCAATAGCCACCATCCTGACAGCCATCTGGCAGCATGGCCTTCGAATCGACCACCTGAAAGTCCGGGTGCTGCTCCAGCCATCGCTCGATCAACTGCTCATTCTCTTTGGGCTCGATACTGCAGGTGGAATACACCAGTTGACCTTCCGGGGCCAGCAGTCGAGCGGCGGTGTCGAGCAGCCGCATCTGGATCTCGTTCAATTCGTGCAGTTCTTTGATCGAATAACGCCAGCGAGCCTCAGGCCGTTTTCCCAGCACACCCGTATTGCTGCAGGGGGCATCCACCAGAATAGCATCGAAAGGCTCCCCTTCAATCTGGGGTTCCTGCCGGTCGATCAATAAAGGCGAAATACAGGTCAGTCCCAGACGCTCGCAGTTTTCGGAAATCTGATTCAGCCGGGATTCTGATACTTCACAGGCAATCAGGTTACCACGATCAAGCATCAACTCTGCCAGCTGAGTCGTTTTGGTCCCCGGCCCCGCACACAGATCCAGCACACGTGAGCCCGGATAAGGATTCAGCATGGCAGCAGCGGCTGTTGCGGTCAGATCCTGGACCACAAACTCTCCACTTTCGTAACCCGGCAATTCAGAGATCCGAATTTTCTGGTTCACACGCACCGAAGTGCTGTTGTCGATTCTCGTCACATCCAGTTGTGCGGCGGCACACTTTTCCAGCCATTCCTCAACCGTTGTTGCCAGTCGATTGATCCTCACATGCAGCGGAGTTCCCTGCAGACTGGCCCAGCAGAGCTGCCATAAAACATCAGGGGCATAACGCTTGCTCCATTCTCTGATGGCTGCATCTGGCAGACTGAACGCGACCGTCAGATAGGACTGCAGATGGCGGGTTGGATCCGGGAACAGATCCTGATTGATTTTTCGATAGCGGCCTTCTTCCAGCGGATAGGCATTCGAGCCGGGTTCGGACTGCTCCTGGTCAGTCAGCAGTCTTTGTACGCCACGCAGAACCCCGTTGACAAACCCGGTCCACTCTGGTTTTCCGACCAGTCGACAAAGGTTGACTGTTTCAGAGATCGCGGCATGAAAAGATGATTCCGGTCCAAAGAGTAGCTCGTTGGCTCCTGTCAGCAGAATCAGACGGAGTCGGAGTTCCACCTGGTCGGCAGGTCGTTTTACGCATTCGGCCAGGACAGCTTCAATTGTACGACGACGCTGGATGAGCCGTTCCGTCCAGTGGGCAGCTTGTGAAAGCAATTCAGCGGGGAGTTTGGATGTTTTGAGCTGATCCCGCACCAGTGTCCCGGTGGACTGATACCGTTCCAGCAGTTCCAGCACTGCCAGACGAACCGTTGGTTCAGGGGGTTTTGGCTTCTGAACGGGAGCTGATTTCCTGCGGCGGTTCTGACGGGCGTGAGGTTTACGGGAAGGACGTGACGGGCGGCGTGCAGGCATAAGGGCTCAAATAATGGTCTGTGGGGAATGAGTTGGATCAGGAACGGCGGGCTGTCGGGTAATGAAAACATTCAGAACTGAAGCAGTTATTGCTGCAGCCTGGTCAGTTCATCCATAATGGACTTCAGTTTTTTGACTGCCCTGATATAGCGGATGCTGGCCGCTTTGACGGAAATTTCAAGCGTTGCAGCAACTTCGTTGTTGGAGAGTTCTTCAAAATGACGCAGGGCCAGCACTTCGCGGTCTGTGTCTTCCATCTGATTCAGGGCCTGCATCAGACGATCGTTCAACTCATCCCGCTTCATGGCCATGCTGGGAGAACTGACCTGGGCGATCAGATGGACCGCGATGCATCCAGAAGTTCCCGGATCGGTGCGGTCCGCCCGAATTTCCCGGGCAATGTCTCTCCCGGCTGCCTGCAGATGTTTCCGATGCAGATCGACAATCGTCTGCTGCACGATGAGCCTGAGCCAGATGAATACGGACTGAGCACTGGAGGCATCGCAATGTTCGAGTCGCTGCGAGGCTGCCAGAAAGGCTTCCTGCAGCACATCATCATAATCCATGCGGGTGGAGAGCCGGGGGTTGAGACGAAACTGCACAATCCTGAGCAGACGAGGGCGATACTCACTGAAGCAGGCCGAGAGCGCCTGGGGATCCTGAGTTCTCAAACCTTTCAGCCATTTGGGCTCGGGAGCATCGGTCATGGTGTTTCTCCAGACAACGACTGCGGTGCGTATTTTTCATACCGGGCCGCCATCGGCATGCGACGTCCACTACCAAACGCACGACGGGTCAATTTGATTCCCGGTGGCATCTGACGTCGCTTGAATTCATTGCGATCCAGCTTTTTGAGTGTCCATTCGACAATCTCCTGAGGATAAATTCGGCTCACTTCCTCAACAGATTCCTCGCGCTCAATCAGTCCTTCCAGAATTCCATCCAGAATGTCGTACGGCGGGAGGGAATCCTGATCAAACTGATTGGGGGCCAGTTCCGCACTTGGAGGTTTTTCCAGAATGGAGCGGGGAATGATGTCCCGTCCTGCAGATACATTGAAGTATTCGGCAACGGCATAGACGTCCCGTTTCAGGACATCGCACAGGACGGCAAAGCCACCCGCCATGTCTCCGTACAGGGTGCAGTAGCCAACGGCCAGTTCGCTTTTATTTCCTGTCGCCAGCGGAAGCCAGCCATGCTGATTACTGCGAATCATCACCATGGCGCCGCGAATACGGGCCTGCAGATTCTGGTCGGCCAGACCTTTCTGGGATTCCTCCAGATCCTTCCCGACAACCCGGGTGGACTCATAAGCCCGGTGTACCTCATCAATCGGAACTTCTTCAGCCTGAATTCCCAGGTTTCTGGCCAGCTCCCAGGAATCGGAAACGGAGTGATCGCTACTGTAACGGGAGGGCATCAGCAGGACGTTGACGTTTTCCGGTCCCAATGCTTTTGCTGCCAGACAGGAGGCCACCGCCGAATCAATTCCGCCTGACA
>JAGQQT010000568.1 GCA_020426065.1 Planctomycetaceae bacterium
TTTTTCCAGGTGTATCGTCCAGTCATTAGCACCGATCAGGCCTTGTGGTTTCGGGGCGAAGACGGCAGCGATCGCGATATTATTGGAATCAATTCGCAGGTAGGGGGAGTTTTCGCAAACACAACCACCCTGCATAGCGGTTGAGACCATCACAGCTGGTACGCTGACCTGAATCCGGTCATCCAGAGCGGCAACCAGCATCGTTTGTGTCCCTCCACCACTCGACCCAGTCACTGCCAGACGAGACTGATCCACTTCCGGCAGCGTGCAGAGATAATCAAGGGCGCGGATGGAATTCCAGGTCTGCAGCCCCATGTTTTCAATCAGCCACTGACCATCCTGAGCGGTGATAAAATTCGCTCGATGGTCAATCGGTTTCTGATCTGCATAGCCAATCATGTCATAGTGAAAGGCAATGCACCCCATGCGAGCCAGATGCACCATTCGGGCCTGCAGCGGGGAATGAGCGGCGGCGGAATCCTTCTCGGCTCCCTGCTTGATCTGTGCATCAGCCTGACCATCCCCGGCATCATAAAAACGACCGTTCGGCCAGTGTCCATGTGGATTGAGGATCGCGGGAACTTTACCGGTAATCGTTTTGGGGCGATAAAGATTTCCGGTCACCACCAGGCCGGGAAATGATTCGAACCAGACTTTTTCAATGATGTAATCATCCCCTTCAATCCGACCATGCACAACGGGATTGAGAGGTGTCCGTTCCGGCAAAGGCCAGAGACCTTGAGAAAGCTGAATTTGCGTTTTGAGGGCCGGCTGAAGTGCCTGCCATTCTTCCAGAGTCGCTGGTGGAGTCCAGGGGTGATACTTCGTGTTACAGTCCCGCACAGATCGCCACCAGTTGGGGAGTGATTCCTGATCACCAGCCAGGCAGTGCGATGCCAGGCTCATGATGCTCATCATGACAACCAGTTGCAGCGGTCTGCGAAATTTAACCAGCAAACCGATTTCCGCATGGGGGAAGTACTTCATAACTGAACGCATCGCCTGTTTCTCCTCTTGGTGCCATTCATTATCGCGGTAACGGTTTCGACAGCATTTTCAGTTTCGTGTCTGACCAGGGGGGATTCAGAAAATAGTCCTCAGCCTGCTTCAGATCTTCACTCAGGCCGATGGTCTGTTTCTGGTTCCAGTAGGCATAGAAATCCTCATGGTACTCTTCAGGAATCTCGAAGGATTCCGCTTTCTCTTCACTTTCCAGCCAGTGTCTCATGGCATCGTAAGGTTCAACTCCAAACTGCTGCCACAACAGGCGACCTCCTCCATAACGTCGATAGAGGCTCGTATAGAATTTGTAATTCGGCAGCAGAATCTGAGACATCAGCTGCGGATCAGCATTTTTAATCGGTGCATCCGATTGTGCCTGCTGCGTGCTGGTAATCTGCTTCTTCCACCAGTCAGCATAGCGCTGATGTTCCTCGGGTGTGGGAGTGCACTCGTCCTCATAGGCTGCCTTGTATTTCTCAACCAGCTGCGGCAGGATTTTTTGCTGAAGTTCGTAGCCGATTTTGTCCGGTTCCGCGGTCACCTCAACTCGTTTTCCCAATACCGTTGCGACCACAGTTTGTGGCTCGGCTCGGGCAGGAGTCGCCAGCAGAAACAGAGACATCAGGCAGACACAGACTGGCTGCCTGAAGCGGGAGAGCGAAAAAACTCTGAGGGGACAGGTTTCGGACATGAGCGAATCTTCTCAGCCAGATTGAAAGGGATGACACACTCTGGAATAAAAAGTATGGACGGCTCACTGGAAAACTGCAAGCGGGAGGGATTTGCTACGAGTTCATTGAAACTTTTCCAGACCCTCATTTTTTTTGATCCGGCCCAAGAGATGCTTCGTTCGGAATTCGGTGGGTCTGCAATCAGGCAGCCCCTTCAAAGATCTCTCACGTCTCGATACACTCGATTCGAGTCGCAATTCGTTTTCTTCACCACTGACTCGGGAGCTACTGATGGATTCACACGAAATCGACTATGAAATCTTTGGTGATGATCTGCAGATTGTTGAGATTGAGTTGGATCCGGGTGAAACAGTGGTGGCTGAAGCCGGTGTCATGAATTACATGGAGGATGGCATCGAGTTTGAAGCCAAGATGGGAGATGGCTCTCAGGCTTCACAAGGCTTTTTCTCGAAGATGCTCTCAGCTGGTGCCCGGGCTCTCACGGGTGAATCCATTTTCATGACTCACTTTACCAATCACGGATCCGGCAAGCGTCGTGTGGCCTTTGCCGCTCCTTATCCGGGACGGATTGTCGCCCTGGACCTGGCCAAGATCGGTGGTTCGGTCATCTGCCAGAAGGATGCATTTCTCTGTGCGGCCAAGGGAACCAAGGTTTCGATCGCCTTTCAGAAACGTCTGGGAGCCGGTTTCTTTGGTGGAGAAGGATTCATCCTGCAGAAACTGGTTGGCGATGGAAAAGCTTTTGTGCATGCCGGCGGCACGGTCATCAAAAAACGGCTGCAGGGTGAGACCCTGCGGATCGATACTGGTTGTATCGTCGCCTTCACCGAGGGGATTGAGTATGACATTGCCCGGGCCGGCAATCTGAAATCGATGTTCTTCGGGGGAGAAGGACTGTTTCTGGCAACGGTGCGTGGCCATGGCACCGTGCTGCTGCAAAGCCTCCCCTTTTCCCGACTGGCTGACCGCATCATCCAGCACGCCCCTTCCGCAGGTGGCTCCAGTAAGGGGGAAGGCTCCATGCTCGGAGAAATCGGCAACCTGTTCGGAGACTGAGCCCAGGTCGGATGCTGGAAGGCAGCCTGCAGGAGAAAACACCACGCCCATACGCTTCGCTTCTGGGCGTGCCACGTTGCATGCTGTTTGAGTAATTAGCCGCAAGGCGCCAGCCACGGGTATTTGCAGATTGATGTCCAATCTTAGCTGACCCGCAGCTGGCGCCATGCGGCTCAAGATTTGAACCCGCTTTAGGCCTGATCCTCAGGTTGGCGCTGAAATCCTGGGCAACTACACCTTGTAGA
>JAGQQT010000569.1 GCA_020426065.1 Planctomycetaceae bacterium
CCCCGATAGCTCCGCTATCGGGGTCGGCGAAGTCGACAAGCAGCACTCAGTGAGATATTTGCTTACCTTTAAGAGTACCTGCGCACGGCTTCGCCGCCCCGAAAGAATCTTTCGGGGCCACCCTCGGCTACGGGTCAAACGATTGGGTATTGCTGAGTGATTCAAACATATTGCATCAGCGTTGAATCCTGCGTGAATGCTTGCACGCTTGTGGATGTTGTGTTCTGATGACGTTTCCAGTCACATCCGGGGACTTTCCCGAATGCTCTTTCCCTTCCTTTCAGCTCAGGTGTTCCGGAAATGAATGAGGCCTCAGTCCCTGAAGAAAATGTGACGTTTCCCGAAGTTGCTCGTTTTGAAGTTCGGGAATATTGTGCAGATGGAGGTTTTGCTTTTGGCTCTCTCCTGCAGTTGTGCGGGGGGCTGGGAGTTGTCGGAATTATCCTGGGAGCGATTGCTCATTTCGTGGGACAGTATTTCTGGTTCATCCTCATCTTCCCCGCCCTGATTGGCCTGGGAGTTGGCGGAGCGGGCGCTGTGCTGCTGCGGAAGTTGCGAGTCCGGAATCCCATTATCTGCTCGTTTGCCGGGCTGGCCGCCGGGGTGTTTGCCATGACCACCATGCATTACCTCGATTATCGCGCCTTCAACGACAGGATGACAGGCGCGATGGGAGCGGAGCAGCTGGATTTCATCCGGCAGGTGGCGGTCAACATTGAGCAGTTCCAGCAGGACCGCGAAAACCTGCCGGAAGACCTGCAGTTACTGGTAGATGATCTGCTGGCTGATCCGGAAGCCCTCAAGGTATTTCAGGTCAATTCTTTCCCGGCATTCATGAATTACTCTGCCGAACTGGGGGTCGAGCTATCACATCGTGGACGGAAGGGGATGAATCTGGGTTACACAGGGAGCATTATCTACTGGCTTGTTGAAATGCTGATAGTGGCCGGGCTCGGGTTTGTCCTGATGAGTTCTGCTGCTGCCCAGCCATTTTGTGTAGCGTGTCATGAATGGAAGAAAGAAAAAGAATACGGCCCGATTCCACCCCTCTGTAATCCGCAGGAAAGTCTTAAGGAAGGTCGGGTACTGAAGTATCCTATCCGGGGTGACAATGATCCGGTTCAGCCAGGTGACTGGAATGTCCAGCTCTGGACCTGTGATGACTGTGAAGGGGAATCGGGAGTAGATGTCATTCTGCGGCTCATCAGTATTGATGACAACAAAGCGGTCCAGTACAAGGACGTCGAGAAAATCTCCTATCCGGCAGAAGCGGTCGCTCCTCTCGTCTATGCACTCACACGTGATGAACCAGCAAAAGGAGAATCCGCAGCAGCTGCCGAGCAGGAAGAAGACGAGAGTCAGCAGGCTTGAATTGATTGAAAATTCCAGGCGAGCGGGGAGCGTCAGCTCCCTGTCATAAAATCTTCAACCCGAAATAAAAACCACGGGAGGAGGGGGCGCTCTGCATGCGGAAGCCCCTGAGAGAGCCGATATCAGCATGCCCACGCCAGCGAGGGCATGGCACCTGGAACCTGGATTGGCACCATGGTGTGGTACGAAAACCCTCTACTCAACTGTTGCGTCGACCTGCAGATTTTCCAGGGAGTGTTGCTGGTACAGGTGAAGTTTTTCCGAGAAGCGTTCCCGATCGAGTTCATCAACTCGGGGAAGGCTCAATGCCTGAGTGATTCGCTCGATGGCTGCCTGATGTTCTCCCCGATTCCAGAGGGCGATTCCGTACTGATATTGCACGAGAGGAAGTTCAGGAGAAACCTGAGCCGCCTGAGCCCACAACGCCTGGTCATTTTCCCAATGTCTGAGCTGGGACATCGTGAGTGAACTGAACCAGACCACAAGAATTCCTGCAGAAACGCCAACCCAGGCGAAGGGAATGGGGCGGTTGGCTGGCAGGCTGTTCCAGATCGTTTTCGTGATTCGTTCCACCAGTCCCAGTAGCACGGCGAACAGTCCGATGCACGGCAGATACAGATAGCGATCGTTCATCAGGGTTGTGAGCGGGAACAGATTCAACACGGGAACCATCAGCATCAATGCGGAACCGAGTGCAAACAGCGGGAATGGATTCTGGACCCGTATCCGCCAGGCGATGATGATCACTGCCAGCCAGCCACAGGTTGACAGGGCAATCAGCAGGCCGATACCCGAGACGGGAGGATCGTATAGAATGGCCAGATTCTCCGGCCAGATCAGCATGGCGATGTATTTCCAGAGCAGTACCGTATCGATTCCGATCAGTTCCAGTTTGCTCAACTCGAGATGATGCCGGATCCCTCCGGTCTGAGAATTCTGTGAGCCAGCGGTCAGCAGAATAAACCAGACGGCAATGAGCCCACCAACAAACTGTCTGGCCAGGGCATCGAAGAGTGATCGGTTCCGGACCTGCCAGTCATACAGCAAAACAATCCCCGGCAGCACAACTGCAGAGGCCTTGCAGAGCAGCGCGATCACAAACAGTCCCGTGCCACACAACTCATCAGTCGATGTCCGTTCCCGTTTCAGCCAGTAAAGCAAGGAACCAAGTGTGAACGTTGAACAGAGGAGTCCCTTGCGAGCGGAGATCCAGACAACCGATTCCACCTGAACCGGATGAATGGCAAACAGGATTGCCACCAGCAATGAAAAGACGTGCCGTTGCGTCACCTGACGAACCAGCAAGAAGACCAGCACGGCATTGACCGCGTGCAGGATGAGATTGGTCAGATGATAACCACCCGCCCACTCTCCCCAGCAGGTGTAATCCAGCAGGTAAGAGAAAATGGTGAGCGGAGCAAAATTCCGGGTTACGGTTTCGGTGCAGATTCCCAGCAGATTGGAGAACGACCAGCTGTGAATCAACTCGTTGTTCAGCACATACCAGGGGTCATCCCAGTTCACGAAATCGAACTGAATCGATTGACCGAACACAATCGCGCACATTGCCACCAGCAGTCCGCAGGCGCGAACCGTGTGCTTGGGCGCATGAGTA
>JAGQQT010000056.1 GCA_020426065.1 Planctomycetaceae bacterium
CGAAGACCAGAATCAGCGGGCTGAGATTGGGGATCATTGCGAACAGCCCTGTCGAAAGTGAGCGGAGCGCGATCACCATAACGATGGAGATAATCAGAAACGCCGAACTGAAACTGGACCAGAACCCGTCAAAAATCTGGTATTGAGCTTCCTTGATGAGCGGGGAAAGTCCGGTGAGGGTAATCGGATAGGCAGCAAGATTCTGCTGCAGTTCGGCGATCAACTCTGGTTGCCGCTCGCGGGCCTCCGGTTCAATGCGAGCGGAGATTCTCCAGAAGCGTTGTCCGCAGGCCACATAATCGCTGTCCGCCGACTGCGCTTTAGCAGACTTCAACAGGGAACCGATATCGCGGGTCGATTCCGGCATCTGATCTGCCGTCGGGAAAAAGCTGGCGGGCGAAGAGGTACGCCTAACCCAGCGATGCTGAGCGACAATTGCCTCAATTTCACGAATCGTATCGAGCCGGTCCAGAAACAGTCGTTCATCCCCATCGAAATCGACCACAATTTCAACGGAATCGAGCGTGGTCAACTTGCGTTGAACGGTATCAAAATCCTGCAGAACCTTGTTGGTGTCGGGCAGGAAATCGAGTGGTTCGAGTCGGCTTTTTAACTGTGGCAGCGCTATCCCGGAAATTGCGACGGCCAGCAAAGGAATGGCCACTCCGGCAACCCGATGGCGAATGATGCCTCGATAAAGCCAGCGCTGACCTTCCAGCGTCGATGTGTTTCCAAACCCGGTAAAGCCACACACTGTCACCACGGCAGGCATGAAAAAGAGAGCCGTGAACATCGAAATCACGCATCCCAGCGAAGCAGCATAACCAAATTGCCGGACCGGCATGATGTCACTCAACCCGAGTGAAACCAGTCCAATGGTTGTGGTGAGCGTGGCAAACAGACAGGGTTTCCAGGCAGAGTGCAATCCTCGGGCAATCCGCTGCCTGTTTGTCTCGATGGCATCATAATAGTGCAGATAATGGATGGCTGTGGCGAGCGTGAAAATCATCACCATGACCGGCAAAGCACCGAGGATGAAATTCATTTCCCCGGCAAACCACTTTACGCCAGTCGTGGTCGCCTGGATCGCCCAGAGAGTCAGCAGAATGGTAGCCGCACTGGTTTTCCAGTCTCGCAGAATTCCCATCAGCAGCAGAAAGCCAAGCAGCAACGTAATGAGAAAGAAGCGGCGATTATTCTTGGGGCCCCCCAGCCGATCAAGTTCAGCGAAAATCACGGGGCCGCCCGCCAGAGCATATTGTTCGGGAGCCAGCTGACAGTATTCAAGTTCCTGCCGGATGTCTTCGACAACGGCTCCCCGGTCGCGGGTTCCTTCCTCGGAAAGCATTGCCAGGATGGCCAGATACTGCCCATCAGCGGATTCCGTCATCCCGATCAGGCGATCGGAAATGGCTTCAGCCGGAACATGCAAATCCGACATCATCTCCCGAAACCTGGAAGAATCCCAAGCCTGACGAATCCCAGGCAGATCTTCCAGCCGGGTGGTCATGGCGGAGATCAGGCGGGGATCGACCAGCTCCCGATCAAATCCGAGCATTATGATTTCTTCGCTGCCGAAATCGCTGCGAAAATGATCGTAACGGATTTTCAGGTCGGATTCGGCCGGCAGCCAGGTTTCAATATCGTTATTGGTGGGGATGCGGGCCGCTTCAAATGCCAACAACGGGAGCGTCAACAGGACCAGCAGGAGCAGTCGTTTTGAATACCTCTGATAGAATTGTTCAATCGTTGCGAGCACGAGCGAACTCTCCAACGCGGTGTGGTGACACGGAGAATTCCGTTCACACGTTCCGGATCCATGTTTGTGGCCGCTGACAGGCCCCAGTCACAGAGTCCCGGCAAATAATTGGCATCCCGCCTAGCGCGTATCGAATCGTCAGCATCCCTCCAATGAGTAGAATTACTAATTCAATCGGGCAAACTGGCCTTTCCCAGTTGGACTCACCTGTCCAATTTCCTAATGCCTGCAGGCTGCCTGATCAGCAGAATCGTTACAGTCGTTGTGATACAATTTCATCATCAGATGGTGTGCGGAGAAGGACCAGCCCATGAGTGAATACCTGTTCGTTTACGGCACGCTCAAACAGGGCTTCTGCCGGGCTCATTACCTGCAGCCCGCCCGCTATCTGGGGAACGCTCGTACCGCTCCCGGTTTCATCATGTTCAACTGCGGAAGCTATCCAGCCTTGATCCAGAATCACGGTACTGAGAGCATTGTGGGGGAACTCTACGAAGTTCCCGCTTCGCTCTGGTCGACTCTGGATGAAGTCGAGGGCGTGGCAGCGGACTGGTACTCAAGGAAGACCATTCCGCTCATCGAACCTCATCATGACCTGACCGTGCAGGCTTATTACTACAAACGGTCCATTACCGGCCTGAAACGCGTGGGAGAAGAGTGGACCTGAGGTCTGAAGTCCGGGCAAATCCGAAACTTGAATCCCGTCAGGGAACCACAACGATCTGGTTATCGACGGAGTTGATTCCCGGTTCGAGGCGCAGCAGGGCCTCGGCCAGCTTTTTGTCCCGGTCTGTTTTCACTACTCCTTCCAGGATCACATTCCCGGAGGTTGAGAAGGAGACTCTTAAGGAGGCAAACTGAGGACGGCGCTGCAGAGAACTGCTCAACGGGATCGCCGTTGAGAACAATGGCCGGGGATAACGGACTCGCTCCAGGGCGAATTCCTCTCCCAGTCGAAAAACCGGCCGCACCTTATTTTATTTCGAGGGCGTCCCCCCTTGGACGTTGGAAGCTCGATTCTGAAAGTTGGGTGTGCGTTGATTGAACTGTTGTGGACCCGCCTGCTGACTGCCAATAAAACGATCAGGATTATCCGTCCTCCCGACAAAGCCTTCGTTGAACTCCCGGCTGATATTGTCTGAACTCCCCGCCGAGGTATCCACTGCCATGCTGGGAGCGGCATCGGTACCAGTACCTCCGGTTCCACCAGTACCCGTGGTACCAGTACGTCCGGCTGTGGCGGTCCGATTGGAAGTCTGAGTCTGCGTCTGCCCCTGTTGCTGTTGAGCGTATGCCAGCTGACTGGATCCGGCGATACACAGCACAACCATTGACAGCTTTTCGATCCATTTCATCCTGCCACCTCGAATTTTTCTTTTCTGCAACTCTGCCTGACCTGCGGATCAATGATTCTCCAGCAGAATGGTTTCGACTTTCAAGTGTGTTTTGGGATATTCCTGCTTTGACTCCAGTTGATCCATCTTCAACGGATGCTGGCCACGGAACAGAGGCTGGGTGGATTCCTGGGGGATGAGGGTCTTTTCGGCCCGGATCTTGTCATCCGCCAGGGGATGTGCAGAAGCATGTCTAGTTTGTGTCGGTGCCGGTGCCGGTTTTGACTGGGACTTGAGCTGCGGCGAAGAAATCTCCAGGCTGGCTGGAACAACACTGGGACCAGCCCCTTCCGGATACTCGGCAACTGCAGCGACGATCTCAGTGGATTCCTCATTCGACTGTGCAGGTTCAGCATGCTGCTTTAATGAGTTCATCTGCTGGGCACGGTTTTTGTTTCCGGTGGGAATCGTGGTGACTTCCATGCGGGGTTGCTGCCGGATCACCGTCGGCGTGATGGTTTGGTTATCAACCGAAGCACTCAGAACGGTTTCAGGATTGCTCCCTCCCAGCAGGATATCAACCGGGTCGGAGAGCGTTGCCTCTTTTTTTACCGAGGTGTGTTTAACACGAATCGAACACAACGCCCGATGATCTCCCTGGCGAGGGTAGGGAATAAAAACCTGATAGGCATGACCGATATTCGATCTGGTCAGATAAGCCTTCCAGGCTTCCTCCTTGAATTCGTAAATATGCAATGGTTTCTTCTGCTCTTCCGGAGAACCGAGGTCATCAAACACATAGATGGCAATATCACCGGTAATTTGAGCGGGGGATGATTTTCCTGGGGGGAAAAAGAAAATCTGGCCGGCGAACCCACGGGCAGGCAAGCCTTGTGTATCGCGACCTTCACCCGGTTGCCAGAGAGTGAGAATCTCGCCGACATAATCCTGCGGTTGATCACGCTGGAAAACCCGCGTCAGACTGGTGGTTGTCAAAGACGTGCAGCCTGAAAACAGTAACAGGAAACACAGACTGACTGGCAACTTGTTCATAACCTGATCCCTCGCGGGGAAGACGTGTGAATTAACATTGGATTTCGACTTAGGACTGATTCCCCAAAGCCCTGCAATACTCAACTCCAGTTGAATCATTTGCCGAGGCGGGCGTGTCCTGATGAAGGATCCTGTTTCTTTTTGGAGTAGAGGGAATATCGCTTCCAGGGAATTCCTGAAGGAGCTTTCTGGGCATCCTGCACCCCGGAAACCGGCTTGAGGACTCCGGGAGCAACCTGTGTTGTCGGCACACCATCGACTCCGGGAGCGTTCGGCAACTGTTCCAGAGGAACGGGAGCCAGTTCTCCTTCCGGCACGAAGGTTCCGTCAGGACCAGGTGGCAGAGCCACTTCAGCCGGATAGGTGGGAGGAACCGGTACGCCGAAAATCGGACCGTGTATCTTTTCGAAATCTTCCCGGAAGAAGTGAATTCGACCCGCTTCGACTTCCTTGATCATTTCATTGGTATCATCGTTGTGGATGATACGTGGTGTGAGGAAGATCAGCAGTTCCGTCCGAATGTTCTGTTCGGAATCATAGCGGAAGGCCCGGCCGATGACGGGAATATCTCCCAGCCAGGGCACTTTGCGAATGAGCGTATCTTCGGTTTTGGTAATCATACCCCCCAGCACAATGGTCTGGCCATCGCTGACACCAACGGTCGCGCGGGCCACCGAGATGTTCTTGACGGGAGAAGTCAGTGAATTCCCCGTGTTTGCATCCACAAACACGGTCACTCCTTCAGCCTGGAAAGCACTTCGTTCGGCAACTACTTCCATCACAATCTCGCCATCCGGTTTGACTCGCGGCGTGACACTGAGAATGATCCCCGCTTCATCATATTCGATGTTCGGGTTGGCCACTCCGGTAGAGGTGATGTTGACTCCGTTAATAATGGGAACTTCCTGTCCCACCTGAATCTGGGCGAGTTGCTGATCCACTGTCCGGATCTGGGGGCGGCTCAGGATCTGCAGGTTTCTCTGCTGAGCCAACGCTCGAATCAGCACGCTGACCGATTCCGAGCTGGCCGAAAGGACCAGTCCGCCGTAACCGAGATCCCCATTGACGCGACCGACACCAAAGTTGGCCAGTCCCTGTGAACCCACCAGGTTAGGTTGGGCAATCGCCGGGTCCACATTGTTTCCGAGGTTCGGGAACAGTGCCGGGTTGTTAAAAAGAAAACCGGGATTCCCATCTCGGGAAACAATTTGTTGAGTGGTTGTTTGAATGTTCTGGTTGGTTGTGGTGCTGGTCACCGTCAGAATGTTATCGATGATGCTGCGGTCGAACAGAATCGAATCCTGGAATCCAAGTTCGACTCCAAATTCATCCACGTTATCCAGTTCGACTTCCACCAGCATGGCCTGAATGATCAGCTGTGCCGGATCTGCATCCAGCTGCTGGATGAGTGCCATGATTTCCGAAAAGTATTCTGGAGTGGCACTGATCAGCAGGTTGTTGCTCAGCGTTTCCGGAACAATAATCACTTCCCGCTCGAGCAGTTCGAATGTGCTGACCAGTTCCGGATCGACTTCCGAAAGTTCCCGCTGGGATTCCAGGAACAGATTGATCGCTTCGGCCGCTTCAACCACGGCAATGTTTCGCAGTTCGACAACCTGGTTAATGCGTCGTCTGGGTGCCGGGTTATCGAGCCGGAGCAGAATCGCTTCGACAATGGTCAGGGCATCCCGACCACCCACTGCCAGCAGACTGTTGCTGCGGACATCCACCGAAAACCGCAGCGGCAGCAGAGAGCTGCCCGCATCGGCAGTTCCAGCCAGATTCAATCCGGCTGGACTGTCTGTCCCGGTTTCATCAAACAGGCTCTGCAGCAGTTCGAGTGCCGCGGAGGCATCGGCATGCATGAGCGTAAAGACTTTCACTTCCGCTTCCGCACTCGAAGGACGATCCAGTGCCTGAATCAGCGAGGTGATGAGCGGCAAAGATCGCTCTGGCGCAATGACCGCCAGGCTGTTGGAGCGAGGATCGGCAGAGATTCGAATATCTTCCAGTAATCCGGAACGAACCAGTTCGGTCTGGGTTCCAGACCCTGCCAGAAATTCGAGCACAAAGCTCTTGGCGTTCTGATTGTTCTGTCCGCCCCCCTGGGTGGTTTGACGGGGGCTGACTGCTTCGTTGATCGCGGTATTGATGAATTCGGCCAGTTCTTCCGCTTCCGCATTTTTGAGCGGAAACAGTTGCAACCGAGATACAGCGTGTGATTCGGCCTGGTCCAGATTGTGAATCAGGATGCGGATTTCTTCCAGATCGCGAGGATCGGCCTGAACAATCAGAGTGTTGGTCCGGGCATCAGCGGCCACGCGGGCACGGGTTCTCAAGCCGGGTTTATCTTCATAGAAATCATCGATCACCGCCAGCGCTGTTTCTGCCCCAGCATGTTTGAGTCGGAACACACGCAGGTGCTGATGAGGATCGACCGGACGGTCCAGCTCTTCAACCAGTGAAAGCACAGCTTCCAGATCCATCGCCGGAGCAATGATGATGATCGCATTGGGTGTCACAACCGGGATGACTTTGACGTTCCGGTTCTGGCGATTTGCCCGTTGATCGGAAGCCTGAACGGATTCGTACACACTGCCGAGCAGTTCGGCCAGGCTTTCGCTGTTGACCTGCTCCAGATAGCGCAGATGAATCTCAGGGGTAGTGCCCGCAGACAGAGCTTCAATCGCCCGAACAATTTCCATCACCGAGGCAACATCCTGTTCGTTTCCTCGCAGGATCAGCAGCCCCAGCTGATTGAGTGCTTCAATGCTCACATCTCCACGAATCCGATCCAGAATCGAATTCAGATCGGCAGGTGGCTCCTGGCTCTGACCATCCACGGGAGTGGAATTCGGATCCGCTGCAGGTGTTTCAGCGGGAGCAGCTGCCGGATCAGCAGGCTTTTCCGGCTGATCTTTCTGCAACATGGCCAGGACTTTGGGGAGCTGCTTGGCCGATGCCGGATAAACATTCGGCTCGGCATACATCACTTCTGTTTTCTCACCAGCCGCTTTGGGCTGTCCGGTGCGATCCAGAACATCCAGGACCTGCACCAGATTCTTTCTGGTCTGGGGATCTGCCATGACGATCAGGCGATTTCCCTGCTGATCGATTCCAACCGTGAAGGATACGGTGCCGTTTTCACCTTGTGGCAGATCCACCTGAAACGAAGGCAGGCCCAACGGTCCCTCGTCAATCAGTTCAGCCTGCTTCTGGTAAATGGCATACAGTTTTTTGCTGAGTGTGGTGGCATCCAGAAACCGGGGCTCAACAGAAAGCGCTTCCTGCTGCAATTCGGGTCGGGGTGCAGGTTCCGCGTTCGTTTCTGTCTCTTCTTCCAAGTACCCGGCCTGCTGTACCGCTCCGGCTTCTGCAGACATCGTTTGATGGGGAGCCTGAGCAGTCTGTTCGGCTTTGGCTGGCTGAATGACATGCCGGCTATAATCCGATCGCAACTGCTCCCGGGGGAGAACGATCAGAAAATTTCCCTGGACGATAGCCTGAAAGCCTTTTTCTTCCAGCTCATGATTGATGATACGCAGTGCTTCCTGAGCGGTGTAATCTTCCCGGTCATGCCTGTTCCAGCGTCCCGACGGCTTGTTCGGCATCACGAGCTGTTTACCGGTTGCTTCCGCGTAGGAGGAAAGGACATCGTCCCAGGTGCGGTGTGTAAACCAGAGACGAACGGTGACTTGCTCAGCCTCTTCTGCAGAGACAGAAACATTCCACCAGCTCGCGCTGCACACAGCGAGCGTCAACAACAGGATGTTGGCACGGATCATGAATGGCTCCGCCAAATCAGGTAAATCAAATGTTGGAGAGATGATTGAAGAGGCATTTCCAGATCAGGAAATGACGCTATGGAATTTCAGGAAAGGGTACGGAATCAGCCGGAAAGCGACCCGTAAATTGGATAAAGGAGGGGAGATGTGAAGGAAGTCAGGAGGTATTCCCTGCTCGACCAGAATGGTAAATGAGCGAAGGGACTTCGGGTTTATCGGTTGTGACGATCAGAGAACTCTAGTTGAACCCCACAAGATCCTGTTCGGACCGGTGCAGTTCTTCGATTTTGTAAACCAAATCCCATGCAGATTTGACCTAACTCAATCAACAAACAATAAGATGAGAAGATTATACAGCCTGGGAATTACAGAAAAAATGAACCGTGAGGTGCTCCGGTTTTTGGCTCATCTTTGCCAGATGCCATTTGTCCGACTCCAGTTCAGGGTGTAGGTTTGATTGGAGGTAGTTCTGTTTCATTCCTGTTTGTGAATGAACGCGTGAAAAGACCTGAACAAGTCCATTCTGACTGAGACCCGAAATTTCACTTTGACGAATTTCGAGTTTTACAGGATAATGGACTGAACAGGTCGAACCACACCTGTTGGGGGCCAATGGATACCCGGAGCGACCAGCTTTTGGGCTGGCACAGTTCTCCTCTTTTGCTATCGATGGGGATAGCTCAGAAAACATGAGTCCTGGGGGACTCCCGCGGATGATCACGAAGTTCCGTGCCGTGGATTTGAGCGACTTAAAGAGTGAGGAAACTATGAGGAAGCTACTGTCGAAAACGATTGCCGCCTGGGCTGTTCTGCTCTGCGGAGCACCGCTCGTCTGTCTGGCACAGAATACCGAATGGGCCATGAAGATGTTTGAAGAGTCATCCCACGATTTCGGCGTGGTGGCTAAGGGAAGTGCCGTCCAGCACCGGTTAAAAGTCACCAACATCTATAACGAAACCGTGCACATCGCCGATGTGAAAACATCCTGTGGTTGTACAGCTGCCAAGCCATCCCAGAACACACTCAATTCACTCGAGTCAGCTTATATTGAGGTGGTGATGGACACCGTCAAGTTCAGCCGCCAGAAGGACTCGTCCATCATCGTGACCTTCGACTCTCCTCAACGGGCGGAAATCCGGATCCCGATTTCCGCTTACATCCGCACCGATGTCGTGATCGAACCAGGTTCGGTCAACTTCAACAAGATTGACAAGGGAGCCGGAGCGGAGCGAAGCATTGACATTTCCTATGCCGGTCGTGGCGACTGGAACATTCGGGATGTCGAAAATCTCCCCAGCTTCATGACTGCCAACCTGACCGAAGTCAGTCGGTCGACTTCTGGCGTCAGCTACAAACTGCAGGTTGTAGTTGCCGACACCGCACCGGTCGGACCATTCCGGGGTCAGCTTAACCTGATTACAGATGATGCTTCCAACCCACGCATTCCACTGCTGGTTGAGGGGGAAGTGATTTCAGACATCGTCGTCAATAACGATCTGGTTTCTCTGGGCGTGCTGCGTCCGGGACAGGAAAAGACCGTGAATGTGGTGATTCGCGGCAAGCAGCCATTCAAAATCGGAAAAGTGGAATGCAGCTCCGATCTGAATGCGTTCCAGGTCCGACTGCCAGAGGATGAACGGAATGTTCAGGTTCTTCCACTGACAATTCTGACCCCGAATGGGAGTGGAACCATCGTAGAAGAATTCACGGTGACGATTGATGGTCGGGAAGAGCCGATCAAGTTCAAGGCGTACTGCAAAGTCGTCTCTGGAAGTTGATCAGATTTCTCCACAGACTCTGAAATCCGTCAAAACCGGAACCGCCTTGATATCGGGCAGTTCCGGTTTTTTCATTGATGGAGTATCCAGTCTGAAATTTTGTCAGTACCGTCCTGATTTTTTCTCCCCTAGAACTGACTGCATGTGAAAAAATGGAGGACACACCTGACTACACCAAAGCTTTTTGCGGAAAGAAATATGAGTTTCTGGATGTCCTCGAACCTCACCAATTCATCGAGTCAATACGAAGTCATTCTCATTTCGGCAGATGATCTGTCATACAGATTCCTCCAGGAATGGAAGGACCTCGAGAAGCGGAGCATGGTGGCCAACGCCTTTCTGGCTCCGGAACTTGTGATGTCACAGAGTTCACTGCGACATTGTCATCAACAGATCCAGATTCTGGCTTGTCGTGAAATCCGCACGAGAAAACTGATTGGCCTGGGTGCCTTTGACAAAGTTTTCAGCTCTACTTCTCTCCCGTTTCCGCACCTGATCACGTTACAGGAATCCCATGCATATCGTGGTGGTTTTCTGGTGGATCCACAGACCTGCCAGGAATTCTATCGGGAGCTGCTGCATTTCCTGAAACGGCACCGGGACAGCATCTTCGGCATTGAGCTGGCAAACACCCGGCTCAATGCCGAGTGGTGTCTGGAGTTACGGAAATACGCTCCCGTTGAGTCGGGTTCCTTTCGACTCAGCCCGCATCAGGAAGTCCCTATCGTGGATTTGAAGCTGCTCCATCCGGACGGACTGCCGCATTACTGGTCCAGCTCCCGCAGAAAATCGTATCGCAAGAATAGAAACCGCCTCGAAAAACAGGGCGATGTTACCTTCTCATTTGCTCGCACTCCCCGTGAAAAGGAGCGTGCCTTTCAAACGTTTCTTGATCTGGAACAGATGAGCTGGAAAGGAGAACTGGGAACCGCTCTGCAATCCAACGAGCGTGATCTGAAGTTTGCCGAACAGTTACTGAATCGCTCCCTGAACTCCGATTTTCTCATGCTCAGCGAATTGAAGGCCGGGGGCCGAACTGCAGCGGTCGCCATGAACTTCCGGTCCGGCCAGGAAGTGTTTGCATTCAAGATCGGCTGGGATCCTGAGTTCAAATCCTGCAGCCCGGGAACGTTGCATGAGATCGCGATGATTGACCACCTCAAAGCTCACTGCCCCGAGATTTCCCGCGTGGATGGCTGCACCGGTTCCGATGCCTCCTATCTGGCATCAATCTGGCCCCATCGGACCACCCTGGGGCAGGGGATGCTGTGTGCCCGGAAACTGGCTCGGGGAACAGGAAAACTGATCCGTAAAATAAGAGCTTTTAAATCTTGGGCGAGTCGTTTAACCCATTCAATCGTTGCGGGGAACGGCCCTGAACATTCCACACCCGCAAATCTGGAAAGCCATTGAAGCGACCTTTCGGGGATGACGATCCCAGAGACATGGAGTGTCTCATCCGGAGGCACTCCATGTGTTACTGATCAATTCCTGGACGGAAACGGGATGAATCGATGCCCCCACGCTTCAAACCGACTCAATCGTCACGTCGAGCGGAAAAAGTCCAGAACAACACACCGGATCTGACCGATCGGTTTGCCCATTACCTGCGGTCTGAATGCGGGATGGCCGAAAACAGCGTGGTTGCCTACCAGAGCGATGTGCAGCAGTTTCACGACTGGCTGGTCACGAGCCGTCATCCCGATCCCCGTCATCTTGACCTGAAAACACTCAGCAAATATCTGCAGTCCCTGCATGACCGCAAGTTGTCCGCCACCAGCATTGCCCGGAAGCTGGTCGCCCTGAAAACACTCTATCGCTACTTTGTTCTGGAAGGTTATCTGACCGAGAGCGTGGCGGAGCTGCTCAATTCTCCCAAACTGTGGCAGTACCTGCCGAAGGTGCTCAGTCCGGAGAAAGTTGATGCCCTGCTATCCGCCCCGACCCGTCACGACCGTTATTATCTGCGGGACCGTGCAATTCTCTGCACCATGTATGCCACGGGTTGTCGGGCCTCGGAAGTGGCCTCTCTGACCTGCGATCGGATTCACCTGGAGGAACGCCGGTGCCGCTGCGTGGGGAAAGGGAACAAGGAACGGGTTGTGACTCTCAACCCGGTCGCGGTGGCAGCCCTGGAAGCCTATCTGACCCATGAACGACCGCAGTTTCTGGGGAATTCCGAGACGCCGACCCTGTTTTTAAGCCGCACCGGGCGTCCGCTGACCAGAATGACCATCTGGCGACTGGTGAAACTCTACGCCGCCCGGGCAGGCTGCAGTACAGAAATCAGCCCGCATACGTTGCGACACAGCTTTGCGACGCATATGCTGGCAGGTGGAGCGGAAATCCGGGCTCTGCAGGAAATGCTGGGCCATGCCAACATTCGCACGACTCAAATCTACACCCATGTCGATCATAGCCGTCTGAAGTCGGTCCACCGCTCCTGCCATCCGCGCGGCTGATGCCTGCGCAGCCTGCCGGTTCTGTTTTGCTTTCCGGGCGGGCTGAGGTAGAATTGTGGCTTCCGATGTCTACAATGATCCTGACAGATTCGAGTCACTGAGGGAACGGAATTCTCTGACAATCAACGGGAATTTGAAAACTGACTCGGGTCCTGAACCCAAACTGAATCCTGACCAGTAAACTGATGATGGCTGCAGCAGTCATCGCAAATTGAAACGAGTGATACACGCATGTCTTCCGTTACCTCAAAAGGTCTGAAAAACGTTGTCGCTGCAGACAGTTCGATTTCTCATGTTGATGGTGAAGCCGGGCAACTGATTTACCGGGGCTACCACATTGATGAACTGGCCGTGCACAGCACGTTTGAAGAGACAGCCTACCTGCTGTTTTACGGAGAACTCCCCACCTCTACCCAGCTGAAAGAATTTTCGGATCGTTTGCGGAAGCATCGCGAAGTTCCTCAGGAAGTCCTCACGTTTCTGAAATCGATGCCAGAAACTGCTCATCCGATGTCCATGCTCCGCTCCGGCGTTTCCTATCTCGGAAACCTCGATCCGGATGCGGACCGCACCAGTACGGAGTCCTTCATGGAAGACTCCCTGATGCTGACCGCCAAAATGAGCACCCTGCTGGCCGCCATCAAACGGATCAAGGAAGGCAAAGAACCGGTCGCTCCCGATCCAGAACTGTCCCATTCGGGCAACTGCATGTACATGCTCAACAATGAAAAGCCGAGTGCGGACGCAGAAAAGGCGATGGACCTGATTCTTATCCTGCATGCTGAGCATGGTCTGAATGCCAG
>JAGQQT010000570.1 GCA_020426065.1 Planctomycetaceae bacterium
GAATCTTTGCGAAGGGATCGATCGGGCTGTCCAGCCGACGCCCCTGGTAGAAAAGCTGAATCGGGAGCGGCTGGCATTCCTGCTGTTTCAATTGTGTCAGATGCGGGGCTGGACTCCCCAGATGTTGAGTGGCCTGGATGAGTCGGATTGGCGAGAGCTGTCCAATAAGGTGGAATCCTTTAACAGCCTGGAACGTCGCCGCATTTTTCATGAAGCCTACGAACGTAAGTACTACTGTGCGGCTCTCGATGCCATTTCCACGCACACTGCCCACCAGGCAGAACATCCACGGAAAGCCTCGCGTCCCGCCTTTCAGGTGCTCACCTGTATTGATGACCGGGAAGAATCTTTCCGCCGACACATGGAAGAAATCGACCCACAATGTGAAACGCTGGGAGCGGCCGGATTTTTTGCGGTCGCCATCAACTATCGGGGAGCTGCGGACGGGTTCTACAAGCCGCTTTGTCCGGCGGTGATGGTGCCTCAGCATTTTGTGCAGGAGGATGTGGGATATACATTTGAAGGTTTGCACCGCAACCGGACTGAACTTCGCAAGCAACTCGGTCAGGCCCGTCATCTCTTTCAGACTCGCAGCCGCTCATTCGTGGGTGGAATTGTTGCCGGAATTCTCGGGTCTCTGGCAACTGCACCGCTGGTAGCCCGGGTGCTGTTCCCCCGACTCTCCTCGCAGATCAATCAGACGTTTGGCTCGCTGATTCAACCTCCTCCCGTGACTCGCCTGCAGCTGGAACGATACCTTGACCCGGCCGGCCCGGACAATGGTCATATCGGATACCGTGTCAACGAAATGTCCGATGTCGTCGTCCGTCTGCTGCAGGATATCGGCATCACCCGTTCCGAACAGTTTTCCCGCCTGTTTATTATTTGTGGTCATGGTTCCTCCAGCCTGAACAATCCGCACGAATCGGCCTACTGCTGTGGAGCCTGTGCGGGGAAGCGGGGTGGTCCCAACGCACGAGCCTTTGCGGAAATGGCGAATGACTGGCGGGTGCGGGCTGCAGTGGCCGCGCGGGGAATTGAAATCCCGGTCGATACATTTTTTGTCGGGTCTTATCACAATACCTGCGATGATTCGGTCGTGTTTTTTGATCTCGACCGGCTGCCTTCTTCACATCGCCAGGATTTTGACCGGGCGCGGATCGCGATTGATGAGGCCCGTTATCGGAATGCTCACGAAAGATGTCGACGGTTCAGTTCGGTTCCCATCAAAATCACTCCTGCTGATGCCCTGAAGCACGTTGAAGGGCGAGCACAGGATATCTCGCAGGTTCGACCCGAATACAATCACGCCACCAACGCCATGTGCCTGGTGGGAAGACGGGAATGGTCACGAAGTCTGTATCTGGATCGGAGAGCATTCCTGACCTCCTATGATCCTGCTCAGGATGATGAGGACCACTCCATTCTGCTGCGAATCCTGTCGGCCGCCATTCCTGTATGTGCAGGGATCAATCTCGAATACTACTTTTCCTGCGTCGATCATCGGGTTTATGGCTCTGGCTCCAAACTTCCCCACAACATTGTTTCGCTGCTGGGGGTGATGGAAGGATCTGCCAGCGATTTGAGAACCGGTCTTTATCAGCAGATGGTGGAAATTCACGAGCCGATGAGATTACTGTTCGTCATCGAGTCCACTCCTGCAGCCATGCTTTCCATCATGGATCGGAACCCGACAATTGGAAACCTGTGCCGTAATGGCTGGGTGCGTCTGGCAGTTCTGGATGGTCAGTCTGGCCAGATGCAGCTCTTCCAGAATGGACAATTCATCCCTCACGAGATTTCGAATGGCCACCTGGAGTGGAAGGCTTCCTCCCGGGAGTGTTATGAAGGGTGTCGATCACACCTGCCATTCTTCGCAATCAGCAACTCGGAGGGCCGATCATGACGCTGGATACTGTGCTGCACATGTTAGGTGTTGCCGTGGTTGCCAGTCCGGCACTGCTGGTGTTGATTCTGGCAATTCCATTGATGGTCGGTTTTCAGCTGGCCGAAGGGGTTCAGACACGATTCATTCGCGCAGCGGTTGTGATCGGCCTGCTGGCCAATGTCTGTATCCTGGCCCTGATGCTCTGGACAGGTTCCCGTCACGTTCCCATAGAAATGGGGAACTGGGTTCGCATCGACGAGGAGCATTTTCATTTCCATCTCAAATTTGTGTTTGATCGACTTTCTGTTCCATTCACGATTCTGTCCTTCGTGCTGTGTGGAACGGTTGGAGCCTTTGCCTCGGTGTACCTGCATCGCGAGCAGGGTTACGGCAGGTTTTTTCTGTTCTACGCCTTTTTTCTCATGGGGATGGTTGTTTCCTCACTGGCAGGAACGATTGAAACCCTGTTTTTCGGCTGGGAAATGGTCGGGCTTTCCTCCGCGCTGCTGGTGGCCTACTTTCACGATCGCCCCGCTCCTGTGCGGAATGGATTTCGAGTCTGGAGTGTGTACCGCATTTCCGATGCCGCCTTTCTGATCGCTGCCCTGACCATGCATCACCTGACCGGTGAAGGGGATTTCGATGTCCTGATGGGTTCTGGGATGTGGCCAGAGGAAGTCACTGCGATTGATTCCTCCTCGGCTTTACTGGTGGGTCTACTGCTGTTACTGGCGGCTGCGGGCAAGTCTGGCATGGTTCCCTTTTCCGGCTGGCTGCCACGGGCCATGGAAGGGCCAACTCCTTCCAGTGCTGTTTTCTACGGAGCGTTGTCGGTCCACCTGGGAACGTATCTGCTCCTGCGTGTCAGTCCTTTGCTGGATGTTTCACTTCCTTTACGAATTGCCGTCATCACTCTCGGGCTTTTGTCTGCTGTCTTTGGCACGTTGGCCTCTCGTGTTCAGGGGGATGTGAAGAATGCTCTCGCATTCGCTTCACTCACTCAGGTGGGCATCATTGCTGTGGAAATCGGAATGGGATGGCACTACATCGCCCTGATTCACATGATTGGACATGCCTGTTTACGGACGTTGCA
>JAGQQT010000571.1 GCA_020426065.1 Planctomycetaceae bacterium
CTGACGAGCGTAGCAGGTGCCTGGATGTTTCGACAGCAGCGGCTGGTCGGGGCCTCTCTGGCAATTCTCCTGCTGGCCATGTCTGCTCAACAGGGATCAGCCAGTCAATCCGCCATTACCCATGGCTATGATGATGTGGAGCCACTGGTGGCCAGGGTGTTCACTTCGGGTGAGTCAACCAACGTGGCCTACTTTGGTCAGGACCATCAGCTGTTTACTGCTGCTCTCCGATTTCTGGATGTGGAGCGTGAGCGGGCGTTGATTCGGGGAGATGATCTGCTAGAAGATGCCCAGCAGAATCTGATCAACGGACTGCATGACTTCCGCGTCGGCTGGGTCTTTGTGGACGATGAACTTCCAATCGGACAAGCCGTTCTCGAAATGATTGCCGAGCACCAGGAACTGTTCGAAGTCATCACCCCGGGACAAACGCTCGACAATGGCGAGAAGACGTTTCATGCCCAACTCTTCCGTTTCACCGGAGATCTGGCAGCCGAAACGAAAACCGTCCCACTCAACAGCAGCGTTCAGGGCATCTCCGCCTCACGCTGAAAACGAGCACTTCGAACCAGATCTAGAATTCGATCACGACTTTGCCGACATGCTGCTGGCTGGCAAAGTAGCGGTAGGCGTCCAGGGCCTGATCAAATGAAAACGTTCGATCGATCACCGGTTGGATCTGATTGGTGGCAATGGCATTCAGAGTCTGCTGATGCATGGCTCTGCTGCCAACATAGATTCCCCGCACAGTCAGGAGATTGAACACGCTCAGCATCGGGCTGACTTTGGCTGCCGGAGAATCGAGCACGCCAATCAGATGGATTGACCCGCCGACCGCTGTACTTTTTAAAGATCGTTCGAGCGTGCCGGGGCCACCCACTTCCACCACATGATCCACTCCCCGCCCTTCAGTAAGAGTTCTCACCTGCTGATGCCAGTCTGGATGATTCCGATAATTCACTCCCAGATCCGCTCCCAGTTTCCTGGCCAGTTCCAGTTTTTGATCGCTCGATGACGTGATGATGGTCCGGGCTCCCGCCATCTTCGCCAGCTGCAGGGCAAAGATAGATACACCCCCCGTCCCCAGCAGTAAAACGGTTTGTCCAGGTTGCAGATTGCCGGAAACAAACAGGGCATGCCAGGCCGTGACCGCTGCACAGGGAATGGTCGCCGCCGCTGCAAAATCCAACTCCGCAGGAATGGCCACCACCGCAGTGGCGGGGACAACGATGAACTCAGCCAGCACGCCGTCCACACCGCCACCCAGACAGCTTTTCAGAATGCTGTCTGAAGGAGCACCATCCAGCCAGTCCTGCACGAAGATGGGGCTGACACGATCGCCCGGCTGCCAGCAGGTTACTCCGGAGCCAACTGAAACAATCTCCCCCGCTCCATCGGAAAGGGGAATCACGGGACGGGTATCGTTCCGCAGATAGCCGCCGCTCGCGACTCCCAGATCCCGATAGTTCAGCGAAGCGGCACGCATCCGGATTTTGACTTCTCCCGGACCAGGTTCCGGTTCCGGACGGTCTCTCAACTGGATGGCATCAATCCCCTGATCACTCTCCACCACATAACATTTCATGCATCTGCTCCCGACATTCTCCAAACTGATCGCCGCAGATTCAGGAACCGGGCTCCATCACTTTTTGCGGGCTTCAATTTTCCTGATGAAATTCAGCAGCAGAAAATGAGCCGGCTCGGCCATCCCGCCATGATCAAAGCCATCCAGTTCCAGCAGCTCGGTTTCCGGATGCCCCACGACCTGCATCATCCGCCACAAATAGGCCGATTCCTCATATCGTCCCAGCATTTCTTTTTCCCGATCCCCCGAAATCAACAGCAGTGGAGGAGCATCTTTCCGCACATGAAACAGTGGAGCGTACTGGTCTATTGTGGGCTGCTTGTCTGGAATCCCCTGCTCTGCCCGAACCGTGAAATGGGTAACCGTATGCCCGCTGTATGGAATCAGACCGGCAATCTGATTCGCATCCACGCCATAGGCCTCCAGCCAGCGGCGATCCAGTCCAATCATGCTGGTCAGATATCCGCCCGCCGAATGACCGCTCACGAAAATCAGTTCGCGGGAACCACCATACTGCTCCACGTTGGCAAACACCCAGGCCACCGCCGCCGCTGCATCTTCGATATAAGCCGGAGCGGTTACTTGCGGATGGAGCCGGTAGTTCACTGCAAAAACGGCAATCCCTTTTTCCTTCAACGCATTCGGGATTGATTTATTCCCCGCCTTCAACCCGCCACCATGAAACCAGACGACGGACGAAAACCCGGGTTTCCCTACTGGCAGATATGCATCAAGCTTGCAGCGTTCCTGCATGTAGGGTGTGAGATCGGAACCTGTCCGATAGGGGAGATCCTTCAGCGTCTGATAGGTAACCTTATCCGCCTGACCAGCGGGCTGGGCAGAAACGGGCAGCGCGATCAGAACCAGACTCAACAGAGTGAGCAGACAAAACAGCCGACGGGCGCGGTCAGACATATCCGGTACAACTTTCTGCAGGAAAAGGGGCGAAGATATTCAGCAACGATCCATGATAACTTCCATCAGTCTCGTCATTGTAAGAGAATCTGACCAAAAGCAACAATCGCCCCGCAGCAGGGCCTGATTCCAACCTGCCAATTACTGGCAATCTGTTCGACCCGTAGCCGCAGGCGAATGTGATACAATTGAGCCTTGCCCCTGGAAAACACCTGCGCCTGCGGCTTCGGGTCAAACGATTCTTTGTTGAGCTGCATACCGAGTCTGGTTAGAAACTGGCGATTCTGGCTGTTATCGCTCCATGCCGTAATACTCAAAAACCTTTTTCACGACTCCCAGATCCTGCTCCTGTCCGTCAGTAATCCAATCCCTGATTCTCTGGTCGGTGCTGAATTCATCGAGCCAGGGGATTACTCGTTTCTCGATGATTTCGTTCAGTTCCCGGAATCGCACTTCTGGAGAGATCGACACTTCAAAAT
>JAGQQT010000572.1 GCA_020426065.1 Planctomycetaceae bacterium
TCATCGAGTCTTCGCAGGATAACAGAACAGAACTGGATCTGAGTCTTGACCTGCTGGTCGCTCTGAAAATGCTCCCGCTGGAACAACGCCAGATTTGCTGGCAGCTGATGTTTCTCTCCCAGAACCAGGCATCTGCAGCGCTGGGGATTTCCCGTTCTACCCTGCAGCGTCGTATTCAGGAAATCCGCCAGCAATTCCGTCATTGCGGGATTGAGGAGTTTCTCGGTGGACATTGATGAATGCAATCGCTGCAAAAATCCTCAAAAAGTCTCTACAGGATTGAACAGATCGAAAATTCCACCGGTAGGTTAAGAGTAGGGACAATTCTTGGCACACCAATCAACTCCCCTGTGCCTCTGGTTAACAGGAACAGAGTGATGGTGAAAACAGAGCGGAACGATTTTCCAATTTTGTGGATCAACTTCTGGGTAAACCGTGTAATTAAATAGTAGAGGATTGTTTTTTTTGTTTCAGGAGAGACAACTCATGGCGGATGTTTATCGTTACAGGTTTGCAGAGAGTGTGGAGATGCTCGAGGTGGAAGCGTCCCTGCTGCTCTCGATCTGGGCCACCGAGGCCCTGCATGGGGAATCCCAGACCCGGCTCGATGCCGGGCACGCTTTTGATGCTGAGCAACGCAAACTGGTCATCGATGCCGGCACCGAAGTCGGCAAGGACCTCAATCGGATTCTGACCGGGTTTTTGCAGCGGGAGTTTGAGCCGGAAGAATTCACGGTCGAGCGGATTGCCAGACAGCCTGAGCCGGTGGAATCACAACTGTAACACCGAGCCAGATTTCTGTCTTTGAGATTGTGATCGCGATCATCGCGAACTGTACTTTTAGAACTCCATCCATCGAGGAGCGACAATCCATGAGGAGCCTGCTGTGATTACGTCCGAGAACATTGATCAGCTGGTTCAGCCTGATCCCGGTGGAATCCCTCTGCTCCTGCGGAAACGCAGGCAGTGGGTCTGCTGGAAGCTGCAGGCTGATTCAAAGAATCCGGGTGCATTCACCAAGGTTCCCGTCAATCCTGCGACAGGTGGTCTGGCCTCATCAACCAATCCAGCGACCTGGTCAGATTTTGACACGGCCTGGGCCTGCTGTCAGTCCAAACAGGCGACAGGGATCGGATTCGTTACGGTGGTTGATGATGGTCTGGTGCTGGTTGATCTGGACAACTGCCGTGATCCCAAAACCGGGGAGTTGACCGAGTTTGCCAGCCACTGGGTTCAGGCCTTTGCGACCTACACGGAAGTTTCTCCTTCGGGAACCGGTTTGCACCTGATTGTTCTGGGGGCCAAACCGACATCGCGCTGTCGGAACAAGGCACTGGGAATTGAGTGTTATGCTCAGGGGCGTTTTTTCTGCATCACGGGTGTTTCTCCTGCGGGACCAACCGCTGATGTCAGGAAGTGCCAGCCGGTTCTGGAACAGTTCTTTGCTGAATGTCTGGTCGAGGATCAAGCAGAGCCTGAGCAGCAATCCCCTTCCCTCGTCGTTCCCCTCCCGAGCGGCATTGATGAAGAACGGATCCTCCAGAAGATCCAGCGCAGCAAAAACGCCATTGCGATCATTGCTCTTCTGCAGGGAAATCGGGAGGCCTATCACGGAGATCATTCCGCAGCAGACCAGGCATTGTGCAATCATCTGGCATTCTGGTGTGATCGGGATACGGTCCTGATCGATCAGATCTTCCGCAAATCCGGGTTGATGCGGGACAAATGGGATGAACGCCATGCCGGCGATGGCCGGACCTATGGTGAGATGACTATCCAACAGGCCCTGGAACGCTGTCAGTCCACCTACGGTTGGGCAGACAGGAACAGTAAACAACGACGCAAAGACTCCCGGCCTGAGAACCGTTCTGAACCCCAGATCTTGAGCAACGAACAGGATGCCTTGCGGGACATCGGTCCCCCAGGACCCTATGTCGATCTGGAGCGGGAAGAATGTTTCTGGGCAGAGGATGCGACTGATCGCAGGAACGCCGAACTACTGATGGAACTGCATGGTCAGGACATTGTGTATTGTGCTCCCTGGAAAAGCTGGCTGATCTGGGATGGAACCCGCTGGAAAAAAGACGAGACTCTGCAGATCTTTCTGAAGGCCTACTCGGTGGGGGATTACTGGTTCCGGAAGTTATCCAGGATCTCTGACAAAGAAATGCAGAAGTACTGTCTGAGCCATGCTCAGCGGGCCAGCAATACACGAGGGATAGAAGCCTTTCTGAAGCAGGCCCAGAGTCAGGCCGGCATCACACCAGACTGGCTCAACAGGGATCCCTGGCTGTTCAACTGCCCGAACGGCACGATTGAACTCCGCACCAGTCGGTTGAGAGCCCACTGTCGTTCTGACTTCATCACCACTCTCTGTCCCACCGCATTCAATCCTGAGGCGGAGTCACTGGTCTGGGATCAGTTCCTGGAATCGGTGTTTGCTGATCATGGAGATTTGATCCCCTATCTGCAGCGCCTGTTTGGCTATGGACTGATTGGCAAGGTGGAGGAACACGTACTGCCAATTCTCTGGGGTAATGGTGCAAACGGCAAAACCACGCTGTTGAATGCGATCATCAATACGCTGGGGAGTGATTACGCCATGCAGGCGACCAGTGACATGCTGATGGATTCCGATCGGGCAGAACACAAGACGGAACAGGCGGATCTGTTTGGCAAACGGTTTGTTTCGGCAGTGGAAACCGAGTCCTCTTCGAAGCTGAAGGAGGCGCTGGTGAAACAGCTGACAGGTGGAGACAAGATCCGGGCCCGCTTTCTGTACAAGGACTTCTTTGAGTTTGAGCCCAGTCACCTGATCACGCTGACAACGAACCACAAACCGAAGGTGCTGAACGAGGATGACGGGATCTGGCGTCGTCTGCAGCTGATTCCGTTTGTGCAGTCATTCCTTGGAGCGAAGGCGGACAGCAAACTGCCCGACCGTCTGAAACAGCAGTCCGAGGGAATCCTGG
>JAGQQT010000573.1 GCA_020426065.1 Planctomycetaceae bacterium
ACTTCAGGGGATCTTTGGGATCAAATTCCAGGCCATCTGGCTTGGTCCAGAATTCTGCTGTATTCTCGCCCGCTTCGACAACCAGAATTGTATTTGACAGGCCATCGGTGACTTCCTGGAATTTCAGTCCAACTCCTTTCTGGAAGGGTGCCCCATTGCCGGTCAAAGCATGAATCCGGGTTTTGCCCTCGGGGCTGGAGCCAAAGATCGCTGGCATCCTGGAAATGAGCGTTTTGTTGTGCTCGCTATCCCATGGTTCATCATGATGGAATTCATCGTAGAGTGGTGCCTGCTCCAGATATGGCAACAAGGCAACACGCCAGCTCAGGCCAGGAGATTTTCCGGTGGCATCGGGCAAGCCATCCAGTGGTGGCATCATTGTGTAAACATCATAAAAATTATGAAAGGCCAGTCCGATCTGCTTGAAGTCGTTTCGTTTCACTACTTCCTGAGCGGCGTCACGGGCGCGATCCAGCAGGGGTTTCATCGCAACCGGCAGCATGGAAAGGTGTTCCGGACGATTCACCCGAAGTTCCACCAGATCTTCCTGCTGATTGACATTGGCCCCGGTGACTGTCTCACTCAGGATCTGGACCAGTTCGGGCGATCCATTCTGTTCGATAGCAGCTTTTTGAGCATCCAGCATCTTACGGCCAGAATCGAGCTGTGTGGAAAACAGTGTACTCAGTTTGGTTGCATTATTCGCATTGGACATCTTCACATCGAACGCGAGCAACTCTTTGTGATCCAGATCCAATGAGAGCATGAGGTTTCGAGCTTCGCGAACATACAGCATCGCAATAATGGCTGGTGGAAACTGTTGTTGAACCATCTGGGCAAATCCGGAAACCAGATCCTGAGGAATATCCCCGGCGAGCTGCAGCATCCGCGAGCCGTTCTTTTTTAACTGACTTGCGATCGCACCGCTCTGTTGGGACTGCAACATCGACTGCATGGTTGCAGGGTGATCCACAACCAGAAACTCATTCGTCCCCAGGAAGGTAAAACCCATTCCCTTATCGGCATCATGCAGACAGGTATACCCTTCGACATTCACTTTCTCTGGTTCGGAATTTTTCAGGAGTACTTTTGCGATGGTTTCAATATCCAGGGGAACTGCGGAATGCATGTAAACGGCAAAATGCACCGGCGGTGCATTTGCGGATGCTGGCGGTTCAGCTGTTCCATCAGCCTTCAGGGGGGTGATGACCAGGCGGATTTCATCAATTGCATCGGCTCGAAATCCTGCTTCCCCCGCTCCCTCACGAACTCCTGGCAGCATTTGACTCCACAAAAATTCCTTCGCCGACAGATTCGTCCAGTTCGATTGCCCCACGGTCTCCATGACCAGAGAATGCTCCAGGACATGTCGGGGATAAACCACTCCCGCAAACAGGGTATCGTCGGGAATCAGTTTTGCATCAAACTGAGTGGGCAACGGTTGAGTCGGAGGAAGCTCAGCAAGCTCGGCTACGGATTCTGTAGGGAGGCTACTGCCTCCGCGATCATAAAATTCACCGGGAATTACCTGGGCATCGTTTTGCTGGATGAGATGGGCGAGAAACGAGATCTCAGTTTTCACTTCCCGAACGGAACCATCCATCATCGCCACGAGGAATGATTCTTTGACATTCCCCAGCGCCGCTTTGGGATTATCGGCGTCAAATGGGAGCCCTCCCGGTTTTGTCCAGATATCCGCTTTATCATCACCAGTCCCAACAAACAGGATGGTATTTGAAGTGCCATCAATCACATCCCGAAACCGCCCCCCTTTCTCGCCTGAGAAGGGGGTATTCTCTCCCGTGAATACCTGCACGTTCGTTTTGCCCTCGGGATTTTTTCCATACACCGCAGGCATTTTGCTGATCAGCGTTTTGTTGTGCTCGCTATCCCAGGGTTCATCCAGATGAAACTGGTCATACAAAGCCGACTCATCCAAAAATGGCAACAGATAAACTCGCCAGCTCAAACCTGTTTTCCCGGCATCTCCATTTCCGCCCGCTGCAGGAAAATGAGTGAATGTGTCGTGATAGTTGTGAAAGGCGATCGCGATCTCCTTAAAGCGGTTGCGTGAAGGCCCAAACTGACTGTACTCATCGTGAATCTTCGTCAGGATTTTTGCAATTTCAGGATCTGGCCCCGACTTTTCGACGGTTGTTTCGACCGGCGTCACGTCCGTTGATTTAGGAGGAACGACCAGCGGTGTTTCCGTCGGGGTCATTTTCTCTACGGGAGTGGAGACCGTCTCCTTGGGTTCCGGTTCTGCAGGGGCCGGAGTATCTTTTGGCTCTGTAGAATCGGGAGAGGTATTCTCGGAAACCGGTGCAGGAGTTGTGTCAGGAGCCGGTTCCGGTTTTTGATTGCAGCCCCACAGTACCAGCAACAAACATAAAGCGAGCAGCGAGCGGTAAGCGTTCAAGTGAACTCTCCTGATTCGAATGAACAATGGGAAGTGCGCGACTCGATCCTACACATCCATCCACCGATTCGCAATCAGCAGGGTCAAGACCATGAAATAACCTTGATTCGCATGGGTATAACTGGTTGAGGCAAACATTCTCGGTCACGGATGTGAGTGTGACATGATTGGTTGCCTTCGTCTCATGCTGAGTTTTGTTTCTCTTTCCTTGTCCCGCTGGCGAATTTGTGGACGACTGTGTTGTTCACGTTTTGATCCGAGACAATATGACCGGGATAAGCATCGCCAGCACCCGGATTCCATTGAAAGATGCCTGGACCGGCGAACCCGACAAAACCGAGCGGTGAACCACGCAGGTCAGGTTCATCGTTTAACTCGTTCCCAGGCAGGAGCTTCGCTCCTGACCCTGCCACCCCGCCGATCCAGCAGATCGTCTGGAATATCCCACTCCCAAAGCCCCTCAAAAGGAGCCCCTAGCGCATCCCCAACAGCACACCCTAAAAGTGCACCTTCGAAATGTGATTGGGCAGGTAGTTTCAACTGAGT
>JAGQQT010000574.1 GCA_020426065.1 Planctomycetaceae bacterium
CCCAGGGGCTCGAACTGCTCGAACAGGGAGAGCGCCAGATGTTCCTGAAGCTGTTTGCTTCTGAAGTGCCGGAAATTGAAGGGGAACAGAAACGGTACGAGATGCTGCTGGCTGATTATCGCAAAATGATTGCCGAACATCCCCAGCATGATCTGCAGCATCAGTTTCCCCGTCAGCCCGCCTGGGTCAACTCGCACGTTGGCTGCAACTGCTGTGTCATGGGGCCGGGGATTCAGCGTCAACTGGGGTTGATGTCACACGTCATGGCCATTCAGGGAATCGCTCCCGGTGGAAAAGTGCCGGAGAAGTATATCGGGCAGGCGATCAAGGAAGTGGTTATGCACGAAGTGGGACACACCCTTGGGCTTCGCCATAACTTCAAGGCCAGCACGATGCTCTCCCTGGAAGAGGCCAACAATCCTGAAATCTCCCGCAAGAAGGGAATGGTTGGTTCGGTTATGGACTACGCTCCAGCCAACTTCGCCCTGGATCCCAAGCAGCAGGGTGATTACTTCACCAATACACTGGGACCATATGATTACTGGGCGATCGAATACGCTTACAAGCCGATCAGTGGAAGCGAAGCGGATACTCTGGACAAAATTGCCAAGCGGGCTCCAGAAGCAGACCTCACCTACGCCACCGATGAAGATTTGCGGAACAATCCCGATCCCCGGATCAATCTGTTTGACCTGGGAGATCCACTCGACTTTGCCGATCAGCGGATTGCGTTCATGAAGCAGTCGATGGATGGGCTCATCGGACGGGTTGTCCAGGAGGGAGAAGGATATCAGCGGGCACGCGAAACATTCGTGCTGCTGCTGGGGGAAATTTCTCTGGCAACTCAGCTGGCTGCTCAATATGTGGGAGGAGAGTACACCTCCCGCCATCATTTCGGTGATGAGAATGGCAAAAAGCCGTTCGAGCCAATTCCACTTGAAACCCAGCAGCGGGCTCTGAACCTGATCAGCAAAGAGATTCTGTCTGATGCAGCATTCCAGTTCTCTCCCGAACTGCTCCGCTCACTCGCACCCGAGTATGTTGATGATCGGCCCAGCGACTACATCTATCCTGTGCATGAACGGATCCTGAGCATTCAAAGAATGGCGATCAGCTCCCTTCTGAATGGCGACACCCTGCAGCAGGTTCAGGAAATTGAACTGCATGCCGACAAGGACCAGAAGGTGCTGACCATGCCGGACATCTTCAATACCCTCACGGATGCAATCTGGAGCGAGTTGCCTCGGGAAATTGATCCGAACAAGCCAATCACGATTTCACCGATTCGCCGCAATCTGCAAAGGACGTATGTTTCAGCCCTCTCGTCGATCGTGCTGGGTTCCAGTTCCGCACCGGCTGATGCCCGCAGCCTGGCTCGTCTGCATCTGCGAGAACTCTACAACCGGCTCGATGGGGTTGAAGCGGCAAACGCCAAGCTGGATGATTATGCCAAAGCCCACCTGCGGGAAATGCATGATCAGATCGACAAGACCCTGAATGCCAACCTGCAGAGCGGTCGCCCGTAAGCGGCTTCCCTGTGGAAATTCCGTGCAGTTATCATGGCTCATCGCCCGGCGAGTGTGTTCACTCGCCGGGTTTTGTTAAACTGCTGGCTGATTTTGGCACCGCTGCGTCAGATCCTTAGTCTTCTCTGTGGGGAAGAGTGGGTTTCTGATGCTGCAGGGATTGCATCCGACTCTCAACTTTGACCATCTGGCCTAACGGAGATCAATGGATTGAAGACCGATCCGATTCAGGAACATGTGACGGTGCGGGCGGCTTCGCAGGAAGACGCCGACCGGTTGCTCGAATTTCTCGAACCATTTGTGGAGGATCGACGTCTGATCCGTCGGACCACTGACGAGATCGAACAACTCGTCCGGACCGGTTTCATTGCGGAAATTGATCAGAAACTGGTCGGCTTTGCCTCGCTCGAGATTTATTCCCGCAAGCTGGCCGAAGTCCGATCGCTGGCGGTCTCACCGATTTACCAGGGATTGGGAATCGGAAAAAAACTGGTCGCCTGCTGTGTGGATCTGGCCCGGGAACGTAAAGTACTCGAAGTGATGGCAATTACTTCCTCAGAGGAGTTCTTTAAAGGCTGTGGGTTCGATTTCATTCTGCCGAGAGAACGCAAAGCACTCTTCCTGGAGACATTTGAAGATCCCACGGCCCATGAACCGCCGTTTCATGAAGAAAAACCCAATTCCTCAGAGGAAGAGTGATCTGCCTGGCATGTCTGGTTTGTTCTGACTGCCGTAACCAGATTCTCGCAAGATGAAAATTGCGCAAGTGACAGAATTTTGAAACGTAAGTAGCACAGGGAGTCCCGTTGATGAAATACTCATTGAAGCTGTGTGTGCTGCTGTGTGGGATCATCCTGATGCCCCATCAGGCCAGGTCTCAACCCGATCAGAAAATCGCGGGAAAAGAGTCACTCGCAAAGCAGGCAGCATTGCTGGATCCTCTGCTGAAGGGAGCTACTGCGCTCAATCCCCAGAAGACACTCTATCTGGACAGTAATACCAAATCGGTCTGGCTGCGGGCTCATGTCGTGCTGCAGGAAGGGATTCTGGAAATGCTCTGCTGTCCGGATCAGACCAAGGAGCATGAATCGATTCTGGCTACCAACTGTTCCGGTCAGGCCATCCACACGGCTTTGCTGGCAATTGGTGCCGAACCGGGATCTCCAGTGGAATTTACTCCCGAGTTTACTCCCCCTCGTGGCGAAGAACTGGCGATCACCCTGCACTGGGCGGAACCGAATGGCAAACTCAAAAAAGAAGAGGCGACCGAGTGGATTCGCACCACGACCCGGCGCTATTTCATCGCCAGGCTGCCAGAACTCCCCAAGGATCTTGTGATTCCCGAAGACTATGAACTGCGTTATGACGCCCAGAACGGCGAATTGCTGCATTTTGGAGAACTGACTCCAGCCTATCTGGAGCAGTATCAGAAACT
>JAGQQT010000575.1 GCA_020426065.1 Planctomycetaceae bacterium
GGTCATTCTGATTCTGGCTGGGCTGGGCCTTGCGTTCGCCTCTTCGCAACGAAAACAATAAACTCTGACTCAGGTTATCAATTATTGTTCTGAAATTGTGCTTTCATTCTCATGCCCCGCTCCCTTCGTTCACAAAGCGGTCTGGTCGGCTGGCTTCAACAATCCAGCCGAGGTGTGTTTGCGCTGGATGCCCGGCGTCGGTTTCGTTTTTTTAACTCTGGTATCGAAAAGCTGACGGGCTGTCATCCTCAGGATGTCCTGGGCAAAGCGGCGGAGTATCGGACGGATACAACAGGATCGCTGGCTGAACGGGTCATTTCCGCTCTGGCTCCTCCCCCGGAAGTCTTTGCCGCAGGAGAATGCATTACCGAAGTAATCCTGATCGACTCCAGTGGGCATTCCCACCAGTTGCCGGTGCTGTTTCTTTCCTGCCAGGACGAGAATGGCGAAGTGCTTTCTGTTTTTGGGTTCGTTCTTGATCATCCTCTGACTGCAACAGACCTTCCCCGCCCTTCCACAAACCAGCTTCATACTGAACTGGCCCGTCTACTGGCGGAACAGGAGTCCAATCTGAATTCCCAGCAGATTATTGCCAGCAGCCCGGCCATGAAACGGCTCCTCGTTCAACTCAAGGCCGTCATGGATACGCGAATCCCGTTTTGCCTGCATGGGCCAAGGGGAGTTGGCAAACAGTTCTTTGCCAGGATGGCCTGTCGTTCCAGATCACACACTTTTCTCCCCGTCATGATTGACTGTCAGGCAACACCTCGGCTGGAACTGAAACGGATCCTGACAGATCAACTCAACGTGGAAGAAGCCCACTCTCCCCAGAACTGTTATCTGCGTCACGCAGAGTGCCTGCCTGCCGATTTTCAGGCATTGCTGGTCAACGAACTTACGAATCGCCCCGCAGAAAAACAGCTCCGAGTGATTGCCGGATTCAACCAGCCTCCCCATCAGTTAAGAGAGCAGGAAATCCTGACCGATGAGTTTTACCTGTGGATTACTCACATGGTGCTGGAGGTTCCCAGGATCCGGGAGCGGAACGAGGACTTTGAACTGCTGGGGCAATGCTTTCTGGAAGCAGAGAACCGGGGACGAGAGGTTCAACTGTCCGGGCTGGACAGTAAGACCTGGAATCTGCTCAAGAGCTATTCCTGGCCCGGAGAAGTTGCCGAATTTCAGGCTGTGATTCAGGAAGCATGCCGGAATTGTGAAACTGCGCTGGTCAAGGTGGAGCACCTTCCTTACCGCTTTCAGTCCGGAATGGGACGGGATGCCATACCACCAGCAATCCCGGTCAGCCTGAGACCGCTGGAAGAAAGTCTGCTGGAACTCGAACGGACTCTCATTGAACAGGCACTGGAAGTTAGCAGTGGAAACAAAGCCCAGGCGGCGGAGTTGCTGGGGTTGACCCGGGCAAGATTTTACAGACGCATGGAAGCAGTGGGGCTGGATGCCTCAGACAAGGCCTCTCCAGAGAACTGAGAAAGTCAACCCGGGCGTCTTGCGGGGAAAGATCAGTACTGTTTTCGCTGACGGGACGAAGGGATGTTCATTGCCTTGCGATACTTGGTGATCGTGCGGCGGGCCAGCTGATAGCCGTGTTTCTCCATTTCCTGAACCAGGGCATCATCACTGAGGGGGTTACTTTTGTCCTCGCCGTCAATCACTTCCTGCAGTTTGAGCCGGATCTTCTGCCAGGCGACTTCATCTCCATCAGCAGTGGTTGTTCCTCCGCCGAAGAAGCGGCGGAGAGGATAGAGCCCGCGAGGAGTTTCCATCCATTTGCCGTCCACAGCCCGGGAAATGGTTGTCACATGAACTCCCACATCGTCAGCAATTTGCTGCATTTTCAGGGGTTCGATCGCTTCAGGCCCCTGCTCCAGAAAAGCAGCCTGATGATCGACAATGGCCTGGGCCACTTTCTTGAGCGTGGAATAACGCTGCTCGATGGATTCAATCAGCCAGCGAGCGGACTCGATCTTCTTGCGAATGTATTCTTTAGTCTGCTGATCCGGATTCTGTTCAAGCATGCGCAGGTACTTCCGGGAAATCCGCAATTCCGGAGTGTACTCGTTGACCAGCTGAACTTCCCACTTCCCTTCTTCATTCTGCACAACACGCACGTCGGTTGTGACGTTCTGGGAGACATGGGACTGAAATCTCCGTCCCGGAAATGGTTCAAGAGTGCGGATCTGCTCCAGTCCGGCTTTGATGGTGTCCAGTGAATAGCCGGTCTGGCGTTCGATGAGTGGAAGCCGATTCTGGCTGATATTTTCCAGGTGATCAGAAATGAGCGTGATGACGACTTCCCGTAACGGCAGATCATCTGGAACCTGCAGCAATAGACACTCCTGCAGATTGCGGGCACCGACCCCGGAAGGATCGAGCTTCTGAATCAGACCCAGAACATGGCTGGCGACCCGCAGATCAATATCTTCACCATAGACCTGCATGATTTCCGGCAATGTTCCCTGCAGGCGGCCATTGTCATCCAGATTCTGAATGAGAAATTCACCAAACTGGCGTTCCTCGTGATCGACCTCGAAATAGTGGAACTGTTCCAGCAGGTAATCGTGTAACGATTGAGGATTGGCCTGCAGATTGCCCATCATATCGTGCTGGCGGTCGGACATTTCATCCAGGCGATTCCCGGACGGTTTGCCTCCTGAGGTGAAGTTATCCTCAGGCCAGTCACCGGACATTTCGAGCAATCGTTCGAAGTCCGCCTCATTGTTATGGTCGTTATCGACCACGATTTCGCGCTGATCAATTTCCCGTTTGTTGTCGATATCCCCCTCTTCGGCCTCATGCACTTCCTGGCGTTTGGGATCCACCAGTTCCAGCACAACGTTCTCTTCCAGCTCCTGGTCGATTTTCTCCTGCAGAGCCATGACGGACATCTGCAGAATCTCCATCGACTGGATCATCTTGGGAGCCAGCTTCAT
>JAGQQT010000576.1 GCA_020426065.1 Planctomycetaceae bacterium
CCCCCAAACATTCACTCTCCCGCTCAGTCCAGTTCTGCAGCCACCCGAAAAACCTGATGGGAATTAGGATTTCCAGCGAGAAGGAATAACCACGAAGGCGCGAAGAGCATGAAGATGGAATTTGATAATCTCTCGAACCATGTGATTGGCTGTGCGACCGGGTGACCGGAGTCGAATGAAATGTGCCCCCAGATGTTGCTTATCTGGGGAACGCTGTGCTCAAACCCAGCCAACCTGCGAGCATAAAACTGGATTACTGATCAACTTCAAGTTCACCAGGCTGAATAATGCCATCAGGTGTTTTGTCCTCCGATCCCTTCGTGGTCTTCGATTCCTTCGTGGTTACCTCTGAATCCCGCAGAAGTGTGAAACAAATGAAAGCACACCATGTGCAGGGTGGCACCGTTGACGAGGAGCAGCTACCGGCGTGACGAAGTCACTGGAGGTTTAGCTTCCAATCTGCTTTTCCGACTTCTACCACACACCAGATTCGTCTAGCGGTTTTTCCTGTCTGCTGGTTAGAATTCGGCTGTCGGGGAGGACTTACGATGCTGATCAGTCACGAATACCAGTTCATTTTCATCAAAACCCGCAAGACGGCCGGGACCAGTATTGAGGTGGCCCTCTCACGCTATCTTGGGCCGTGGGATGTGATTACCCCCATCTCGCCCAGTGATGAACTGGCCCGCATGCAGATGGGGATTATTCCCCGGAACTACCTGATTCCCCGGCATACGTACCCGTCTCATTCTGCAGTGGATGAACGGGGTATCGCTCAGATGTTGAAGAAGGTGGAGGTCGAGCGGAAGTTTTACAACCATTGCCCGGCCAGCGAGATTCGGGCCGTTGTGGGAGAGCGCATCTGGAACAGCTACACCAAATTCTGTTTCGAGCGGAATCCGTATGAGCGTGTGGTTTCCGAATACTACTTTCAGCAGTCCCGAAACCCCGAGCGGTATGAGCAGATGACACTGGAGCAGTTCGTCGCCGAGGGAGCTTACTCGCTCAACTATCCCCTCTACTATGTTCAGGGGCAATTGCAGGTCGATTTTGTCGGGCGATACGAATCTCTGGAAACAGACCTGCAGCAGATCTGTGCGCAAATTGGAATTCCCTATGACGGCTGGCTCCCCCAGATGAAGGGTAAAACCAGAACCGATCGCCGTCCGGCGACGGAACTCCTCAGCCCCACTGCCATTCAATCGATCGCGAATTCCTGTGCCCTCGAATTCGAACTTCTCAAACAATCCCGCTCTGCTTGATGAGCGTGGAGAGTGGCTGGGATCGCATAGAAGAGCCCCCAGCAGTTGTTCGAGGCATGGAATGTTTTATTGAAGGTTCCCTGTGTCACCAGTTTTTCTTAGATGTATGGATTGGAGACGTGGTAGCACTCAGCGATCATGTGCAATCGCGTTATAAGCTGAAGTTCTAGAGAAATATCGGATTCGTGTATCATGTAAAGCAAGTGCTCGACGGCTAATCCGAATTCATTGTGTGACAGATAGTCGATCACAATATCTCTGCCATCCACAATCCCAGCTTGGAAGAAAGTCTCGTTCCAGGGACTGGTCTGATACAGCGCTTGAATCTGCTGGTGGGCCATTTCAACAAGATGCCGGATTTCCCTGATGGCTTCACGTTGTTTCATTTTGGTTTTTGCGTGAGTAATAGAGTTCGCTGTGCTTACCAATTTGTTTTTGTGAGAACTTCGTTTGACATCTACATTCAAAACGGAGCAGATTTTCTCGTAGTTACGAGTGACGAGCTTGGACAGAAACCTGCAGTAGACAGTAGAATCAGGATAGTCGGTAAGGGGCTGCACGTATACCCAACGTTTACGTAGCCACCGAGTCTCCGCATAACCAAACGGTGCACGGGAATTGTGCTCCACTCGGAATATTCAATCCAATGCCGTCCGGCACAATCACGTGACCGTTCTCGTTCTGCCAACTTATCCATCACGTACTGGAAGGAATCTCATGCACCAGATTTGTCTCGTATTGTCGACATTGGTAGTTTGGTCGTTCGGACATTCGCTCATGGCGGAGCATTTTTCTTACGGCGACAAAGAACCCGCTGGTCTCCACAACGAACGATTCAGCGGGCAGTATTGCCGAATCTCTGTATACGGACCAACCGGCGGCTCTTATGTCAAAGGCAACTACAGCGACCCGGAGGGGGAGCTGAAGATCTCGGTTGACCGTTTGAGCTACCTCGAAGTTAGCGGGCGCGCGAAGTCAGTTGTCATTACCTTTGTTGACCTTAGCAGTAATGTCAATCTGACCAACCTCGACGTTGGTACTGGCGGCATTACAATTCAGAGTGTCAATCGGCGATCGAAAGTCAACATTGGACAATGTGAGGGGCCTGTCTCAATCAAGTCCGTTGAATCTTCTTCGATTTCCGTACCTCCCGATACCAAGGTGATCGGGCGCGACAAATTGACGGACGGATCAAGTCTCTATTTCGAAGAACCGTAAATCAGCGCCCAAGTTGATCAATAAAGAGCAGAACCATGCCATGCACCGGAGTGGCGTGGACGGCGTTTCCTGAAATCAATGTCAACTCCAGCCACCCAGTGAAGGTGAGCGTTTTGCAACTTAACGAGATCAGACGCGTACCTGCAAAAACTCCGTGAGCGACTTGACCGGTTTCCGAAAGCGGACACAACACTTGCGAGGAGAGTTGCCGGGGTTCCGGTGTTGGCATCAAGTGACTGGTATTGAATGATATGAGCCTTCAGAAGTTGGTCATTTGTGGGGGCGCTTTGCTTGACCTCAGCCACACTGCCGTTTGACCCGAAGCCGCAGGTGCAGGTTTTGATCAACGTTCTGCAGGAAAACACCTGCGCCTGCGGCTTCGGGTCAAACGATGGTCTCAACACCAGATCTCTTTGTTAACCACATTCAGGAGAGGCTGGTTGGTGGTGAAGCGGTGGATGTTTTCGAG
>JAGQQT010000577.1 GCA_020426065.1 Planctomycetaceae bacterium
CGCGGTCAGGTCGTGGGCGAAGAAGGTTGCCTCAGTTTCCCGGAACTGTTCGGCCCCGTGGAACGATCTGCCGAAATCACGGTAGAAGCCTACAATCTGAGAGGGGAACTGATCAGCTACGATCTGAACGAACTGGCCGCTCGAGCAGTCCAGCACGAGAACGATCACATCGAAGGGATGCTGTTTATCGATCGGATGACCGAAGAAGAACGGCTCAAGGTCGAACCGGTCGTCAACGACTTCATCGCCCAGTTCCGCGGTAAACAGCAATCCGGAGAAATCCCGCAAGATGATTCCCTGTTAATGGAACTGAAACGCCTCGCTTCCGGCTGAATTTGAGAGAAGACCCCCGCACTATTTTTCTTCACTCTCCCCTCGGGCATTGGTATCTCATAACTTGTAAATGACTCTAAACCAAGAGGTTTCAGCGAAAAGGGTAGCCCGGAAGAATTCCGGGCGGACGAAGTCCGTCAAAGGCTGCAAAGAAATCGCCAAACAGCCATCACACAACCAGACACAGTAAAGTCACCTTCAGCACAAGGTGAATAGAAAGTTTGAACCGCAGCCTCAAACGGCTACGCCGCCCGGATTTGATCCGGGCCACCCAGTGGATCTTTGCGACTTCCTCACAAAGATCCACTCTGGTAGACCATGGTGGTTCAGATGTCAAAATACATCAGGAATTCACTGGGGTGCGGGCGTTCCCGCAAATTGCGGATATCCCGTTCCGACTTGTACCAGATCCAGGTATCAATCACGTCCTCGGTAAACACGTCGCCCCGCAGCAGAAAATCATGATCATCACGCAGGGCCTGCAACGATTCTTCCAGCCGGGAAGGAGTGCTAGGGAACTGGTCCAGTTCTCCCGGTTTCAGATCATAAATGTCCTTATCGAGAGGAAGACCCGGATCGATCTTCTGCTGGATCCCATCCAGGGCAGCCATCGTAATGGCAGACATCGCCAGATACGGATTCGCGGAACCATCCGGGAAGCGAAGTTCAAACCGCTTCAGATCACGGCTGGAGGAATTGACCGGAATGCGGATTGCCGCTGAGCGGTTCCGGAAACTGTAAGTCAGATTGATCGGAGCATCGTAGCCGGGAACCAACCGTTTGTAGCTGTTGGTGGTCGGGCAACAGAACGCCATGATGGCTGGAGCGTGATGCAGGATGCCCCCCATGGCATGCAGTGCCAGTTCACTCAACCCGCCATAACCGGAATCGGCAAACAGCGTTTCCCCTTTTTTCCACAGGGAAAGATGCATGTGCAGCCCGGAACCATTATCTCCCCAGAGTGGTTTGGGCATAAACGTGACCGTTTTCCCGGCTCGGGCGGCCACATTCTTCACAATGTATTTGAATCTCAGCAGCAGGTCCGCCGCTTCAAGCAGCGGTTTGTGGGCCAGGTCGAATTCACACTGCCCGCCGGTGGCCACTTCGTGATGCTGGGCTTCCACTTCCACGCCGCATCCGATCAGCGCATTCATCATTTCATTTCGCAGCGGATGCAGAATATCAGCGGGCGGAATCGGGAAATAGCCCTCCCGCCTGCGGATCTGGTATCCGGCATTGTTGGTTGTTCCGGTTGAGAATTCTCCGGTGTTCCATTCCCCCTCGGAACTTTTGAGGTGGTAGAATCCCTCATGCAGATTCTGGCCAAAACGGACGTTGTCAAAAATGAAAAACTCAGGTTCGAGGCCGAAGCGGATTTGATCGGCAATTCCGGTCGATCTCAGGTAAGCGTCTGCTTTCCGGGCAACATTGCGCGGATCTTTGGCATAGTCCAGGCGGGTAATCGGATCCTGAATATTGCAGTTCAGGCAGATTGTTCGCGGTAAAAATGGATCTCGAAATGCGGTTTCAGCCTGGGGTACAACCAGCATATCGCTCTCGTTGATCGCCTGCCAGCCGTACATGGACGAGGCATCGAACCCGAAACCTTCCTCAAAGCTTTTCTCTGTAAGGATTTGCGCGGGAATCGAAAAGTGTTTTTGAGTGCCGGGAAAGTCCATGAAGCGAAGGTCAATCGCTTCAATTTCATGCTCCCGGCACATCGCCAGGACTTCACGTGGTGTCATTAATGAGCGCCTATCAGGAGGGTTGCCATTCGTTGGAAACGACAAGGCCCGCTCCGCGAGCCGCTGGTATGGTGACAAAAACGTTATGCAAACACCATACCGGACTGCCCGCTTGCGTAAAAAAGTGGCAAGGATTCCTCCCTCGGTTCAGGTAAGTTTTCAACCGTTTCCAGAACTCCGCTGCCGGAATATCTGTTATGCTCCCCACACTCGATTTGAGCAGGAAAGGACAAATGTGAATCGGTTTGTGATTCTGGAACATGATCACCCGGAACTGCACTGGGACCTGATGCTGGAGGAACCGGAGGGGCTGGCCACGTGGAGGCTGGCTATTCCTCTGCAGGAATTCGGCATTGCGGAACATGGTTTGCTTAACCAGAATGCGTGGATCGAGGCGACCAGGCTGAAGGATCATCGGAAAGCCTATCTCGATTACGAAGGCCCGGTTAGTCGGCAGCGAGGTCAGGTTCGGCAAGTTGATCGGGGACTGTACATTCCACTCCAGCAAACTTCTCAGCAATGGGAGTTTCGCCTGGAAGGGAAGCAGATCTCGGGATTTGGCAGCCTGCACCGTTGTTATGATTCTCCGACAGACTGGAAATTTCGGTTTGTCGCGGACGATTAACGGGACAAGAATTATCACACTCATGCGTTTGAACGTGAGAAGGATTTCACGGTTTGGCCAGGGAATTTGAACAGCTGATTGAACGGAACCAGAACTGGTTTCGTGGCCCCCAGCCGGTTTCTGAAGAAGAACTGGATCAGGCGGAGCAACGGTTGCAGGTTTCCTTCCCACAAACGTTCCGCTGGCTGCTGAATCAATGCGGATACTGGCGGGCGACTGGAGTAGCCAGTCT
>JAGQQT010000578.1 GCA_020426065.1 Planctomycetaceae bacterium
AGTGTCGACCTCTGGAAAGAAGCAGCCATGCTCGTGCCTGAGTACTTCGAAAATACCATTGACATCTGGGAGGAATGTGATGTGCACTGGTCACCGGATCTGGAATTCGACCAGGCTGCTGATCCGGCGGGAGCCTATGCAGATCTTTCGTCGGATATGACCAAGTCCAACAGTTATCGATCCTGGAGGAAGCAACTGCGGGATTTCATTTATCGGGATGTCACGCTCCCGCTGTGGCAGGATGAGACTTCTGATTTGTACTCCACTCCCGAAGAAACTGAATCCGGCTTTCGGATGCGCGTCGTCCAGGCGATCCGCGAACAGAATGACCTGGAAGTGGAAAAGCTCAAGGCAAAATTCAAATCCAAATTTGAATCGCAACGGGACCGCGTGCTCAGGGCTGAGGAAAAAGTGAAACGCGAAGAGGCTCAGTACAAGGAAAAGTCCTACATGTCACTGGTTTCCATCGGATCCTCCATCCTGGGAGCACTCATGGGTCGCAAGATTGCCTCGCAGACCAACGTCAGCAAGGGAGCCACGGCCATTCGTTCAGCCAGTCGGGCGGCTGCGGAGAAAGCCGATATCCAGCTGGCCGAGGACAAGCTCGAACAGGAACAGGCGAAGCTGAAGGAACTGGAAATCGAATTCGATGCCGAAGTCGAAAAACTCGAGCAGCGGATTGCTCCCGATTCCATCAAGCTCGAGGAATATCCCATCCGGCCCCGCAAGTCGGATATCAACGTGGCCGACGTCGCCCTGCTCTGGATGCCGTTTGCCATTCATGCCAACGGAGCCAAAGAGGCATTGTTCACCATCAACGAATAACATTCTCTAAAAGGGGGCACGCCCTGAAATGCTTTGGGGGGCGTAGTTGCATCCAGTCCAAGATTTCTCATGGCGATGTCGATGATTCGACATCGCTTTTTTGTTTCTGGAGGACAAATTTCTGCTGGACAAATTTCAGGAACCCGTTCAAATAATCAGTATTCCGTCCGGGGACATTTCCTGTGATTGCAGTTTTCTGCTGCTGTTTCCCGGTCTCCCAAGTGAGGTCGCATATCGCAACCGGAATGAAATTCCATTCGGAAATCGAAAGGGCCGCTCATGCTGAAGTCTTTTTGTGTGATCCTGAGTGCAGCAACCCTGCTTTCCTGCACAGTGGCCAGTGCTGCCGAATATCAGAATGAAACCGAGGCCTGGAATGTAGGGGTGGCTTTCTACAACGCCCGCAATTTTGCCGCTGCCCAGGAGCCCTTCGAAGCGGCCCTGAAACTGACCGAAGACAAAGACCGCAAAGTCAAAATCCATGATGCTCTCATGCAAAGTTACCGGCTGCTTCCCGAATCGGACAAATTCGTGGAGAGTGCTGAGTACGTCATGGAAAACGCACCTTACGAAGCCAAGCGATCCCTGACGATGCGGAGCCTGGTCGGGTTCATGTACCAGCGGGGAAAAATTAAAGACCTCGAACAACGCTACCTCAAAAACATTGAGGATGGCAAGCACCTGGAAATCTCTCACTATCTGCTGAGTGAAATTTACAGCAACGCGATTCCGAATCCGGCCAAGTCGATTGAGCACTCAAAAGAGTATGCCAAAATCGCCAAGAGTTCCGGCCCCGGCATGTCCGCTCAACAGCTGGGAAATCTCGGCAATCAGCAGATGAGAAACAAGCAGTTTGAAGAAGCCGCTCAAAGCTTTCAGCAGGCTGCCGAACTGGATGAGAAAACCGCATCCTGGTTCTGGAAGGACGCCGCTTCGGCCTGGTCAAAACTGAACAATACAGAGGAAACCAACAAGTGCCTGGCCAAGGCCGAAGAGCTGGGACCGGATACCCGTTCCGAACAGCTGACCTACTTCTGGCACAAAGGTCTGGCCGATGCCTACGTGGCCACCAAACAGCCCGAGTCTGCTATCCCTCACCTCGAAAAAGCGATCGAGCTGACGAAAATCGAAGGCTATAAAAAGGACTGCGAAAAGATGCTGGCTGAAGCCCGTCAAAAAGCAGTTCTGATACAAATCGAATTCTCAGGACGAGCCAGCTTCTTCAGGGAGCTGGCTTGTTTCATTGGCGGGAGGCGCATGGTACTGATGAATCGTGCGGAGCAGTTCGATGAGCCGGGGATCTTTCCCGAAATCAAAGACAGGATTCACGGGACGCACCGCCTGAAATTCCGTTGGCGTCTGCTGGTCAATTTCAGCAAAGTCCGGCTCGAACTCAATGACCACATGCTGTCGAACCAGATCGAAATCGATCGGATCATACCAGTTCCCGTCTGAGGGAAACGCTTCCAGCTCCGCCCAGTCGCGTGGCCAGCGTCCTTCGTGTGTCAGCAGGAAATCATTCACGACCGCAAACATCACCCGGACCGCATGATTCTGGGCATCCACTCCGTTATTCCAGCGGAAAGCGACCGCCAGAAAACTGATTGATACAGCCACAATCAGGCAGACGGTCAAAATGATTTTATTCCGCCGATCCGCCTCGGGCGTCTGCTGCATCACCACATTCATGTTCGTGCTCGATTCCTGATCGTTTTTTACACCTGACTCTGCCAGACATGGTAGGTGAGTGGTCGCACTTTACCAAGTCGACTGCGTATGGAATGGCATGAATACGTGGCCTTATTTTTCGTGAACAACTTTGAGCTCTATACTGCTGGAACTCTCGAAACTTGTACGCTGACTGTTTTATACTTTGAAGTTCTTCCCTTCACTTTCTCTGAATAAATCAAATCAAAAGCGATGGCAGACATCGAAACTTCCAGTCACCGACAGCCAGTTGATTTCACTGACGAAATTTTCAAGAGCGTCTTTGGAGAAGATTATCAGAGCCTGACACCATCCGAGCGTCAGAGCAAGGTTTTATCCCTCATTGCGAAGCACGAGTTTGTACCACCGAATTCCGTTAT
>JAGQQT010000579.1 GCA_020426065.1 Planctomycetaceae bacterium
AAAATCGCTGGCCAACGATATCGAATTCTATGGCCTGGTCCGCGCCCAGAAGTCCATCCGCAGAGCCGACGTGGTGATGATGTTCTTCGATGCGACCAAAACGATTTCCAAAGTCGACAAACAGTTGATGGAAGAAATCAAGGACCAGCACAAGCCCTGCATATTCGTGGTCAATAAATGGGACCTGGGGCTGGATGAAAAAATGACATCGGAAAAATGGGGCGAATACCTGATCAAGACGTTCGCTTCCATGCGTCATGCTCCCATTGCCTTCATCACCGCTCGCGACGGAAAGAATGTGGCCAAGCTGATTCACCTGGCCCAATCCATTTTCAAGCAGGCCCGGGAACGGGTTTCAACGGGCGTGTTGAACCGCATTGTCGAGCAGGCAGTCGATCGCAATCCGCCGCCGATGCGCCGCAACAAACGTCCCAAAATTTACTATGCTACACAGGTGGCCACTCAGCCTCCCACGATTGTCATCAAGTGCAATCAGCCAATCCTGTTTGATCCCTCCTGGAAGAGGTATCTGCTGGGCTACCTGCGGGAAGAACTCCCGTTTCAGGAAGTCCCCATCAAACTCTATTTCCGCCCCCGTCATGATGAAGATGGTCCGGATTCTCCGGTGGAGTGAACCTTTTCGGATCTCAGGCCATCTGCTGAGAAACCGCCAGACACCAGTTGGCCAGTTGATGAGCGGAAAGCGGCAGCGGAAAATAGCAGTCGGCCCCTGCCGAAAGCAGCAGTGGTCCATCTGTCGAGTTCGCAGGCAGCAGACAGACAATCCGGCAGCGATTTCCCCCCGGCACCCTCCGCAGTATCAGCAGACCCTCTCGCGGATCCTTGGAAAGATCCAGACAGACGATACACGCTGGATTCTGCAGAATCTCTCCCAGCTGCGGCGAGGCTCCGTTCAGCGAACTGACGGTAAATCGTTCAGGAGGCAATTCCCGTTTCAAACCAGCTTCAAACCAGCATTCCGGTTCGAAAACGTGAATCGAAATGGGAGCGGATGTCTGCATAGGATATTCGGATAAACGTGATTGGGATCTGGCCAGGGATGCCCTGCAACGGGAAAATGGTTCGAAACTTCCCGCGGATCTCCGTATGATAGGCGGATTCGCATACTGAACTCCAGAGTTTAACCAATCCTATGGAATCTCCCACGTTACAGCCCGATCGAAACGTGCCGCCCGCAACGGTTCCGTTTGGAAGTACGCCCGAAGAACGAATTGTTCAGCGACATTCCGTGGAACTGTTCGGGAATGGAAAGCCGCTCGAACTGGCTGGCGGACGCACACTCGGTCCCATCACGGTCGTTTATGAAACGTACGGCCAGCTGAACGAAGCCTGCGACAATGCAATCTATGTCTGCCACGCTCTCACCGGAGATTCCCACGCTGCCGGACGTTATCAACTGGATGACCGCAAGCCAGGCTGGTGGGATGATTTTATTGGCCCCGGCTGTGGTCTCGATACCGATCGTTACTGCGTGATCTGCGCCAACGTGCTGGGAGGATGCCAGGGGACCACCGGCCCCAGCAGTATCGATCCTCAAACCGGCAAACCATTCGGGCTGAATTTCCCTTTCCTCACCGTGGCCGATATCGTCAAGGTACACCGGGAACTGGTGGCTCATCTGGGAATTGAAAAGCTGGCCGGACTGGTCGGAGGAAGTCTCGGCGGCATGCAGGTCCTGGAATGGATGGCCCAGACTCCCGAATCCGTACGGAATGCGATTGTGCTGGCCTCGGCGGCAAATCTTTCCGCTCAGGGCATCGCCTTCAATGCGGTCGGCCGTCGAGCAATATATGCCGATCCGAAATTCCGCAATGGCGAATACTACGATGTCGATCCGACCGATTCCCCATCCGGTGAAACCTCCTCCGGACAGGTACTCAACAAACCCGGTTCCGGACCACGGTTCGGTCTGGCACTGGCTCGCATGATTGCTCATATCACGTACCTGTCGGAATCTTCGATCGAGAAAAAATTCGGCCGCAGGCTCCAGGATTCCGATGAACTTGCGTTTGACCTGATGCGGGAAACCGAGTTCCAGATCGAAAGCTATCTCCATTATCAGGGGAAGCAGTTCGTCGATCGCTTTGATGCCAACAGCTATCTGTACCTGACCAAGGCGATGGATTATTTCGACCTGGCAGAGTCTCACGGCTCGCTGCGAAAAGCCCTCGAACGGACCACCGCTCGAGTCCTGGTGGCTTCCTACACCACCGACTGGCTGTTCCCCACCAGCCAGAGCCGGGAAATCGTTTCCAGCCTCCTCTCTGCCGGCTGCCACGCCAGCTTCTGCGAACTCGAAAGCGCCTACGGCCACGACGCCTTCCTCATCGACATCCCCCAACTGACAGAACTGGTACGAGCGTTTCTGAATGAATAGGTGAGAAGGGTATCATCCATCAATCAAAAATGTTGCGATGCTTTTGTAGAAAATCAATTTCTGTTACACAGAAGACCAATTCTGATTAACCATTAGTTCTGTGATTAAACACTCGATGGATGCATCCAAACTGCTCGACGACTTATCCGTTCGCATTTACAAATCGCCGCTTTCCAATTTCCGAGAAGATGGGAGAATCTGCGACACGACAAATCCGCTCTCCGTTGTCATGCTCCTCATAGATTACGAAACCGAATGCTCAATGAATGGCATCAACGGATTTCTCGGTAATTCGGCTGGCAGCCGTCTAGGGGAAACCATTGTTGCGGTGCGGCGAATTGGTTGCAGTGATCATGCGACTGTTCTGGAGGAGATTCAAGCGACGGCAAACGCTGCTGGTATGACATATGAAGCAATGCAAAACGATCGGTCAGGATTGCAGGAATTCGCTGTAACATCATTCGCAGCATTGCATGGCGACAAATGGGACGACGCTTATGATGTAATACAGGC
>JAGQQT010000057.1 GCA_020426065.1 Planctomycetaceae bacterium
CAGCTTCTGGTTACAGGGCAATTTCCCAGGAAAACAGGTCCTCCGCATGAAATCGGAGGATCAGTTCAAAAGATCAATCAGCTTGCTTTTCCGTTCTGCTTCCGTCCGTTCCTTCAGCTTTTTCTCTTCTTCGATGATCTCTTTCAGCATCTCAACCACTTCCTGAAAGTTTTCGAGCTGCTGCATTTCAGAAAGGATTCGCCGCAATGTTGTTAACAGCTGATCGGTTCCAGTCAGGCACTGCGCGGCCAGTTCCGCTGCCGGGCGTCTGTTCTGCAGTTCGTAATCCAGATCCCGATACTGTTCATTCAATGTTCGAAAAGCCGTTCCAACCTCCACTTCCAGGGGGCGGATGATCTTGTCTTCCAGCCTCAGACGCATCTGGGGGGTATCGACCCGGTTGTTGACCAGTTCGAGGCGTATGCTTTCGAATGCCATCCGAATCGCATCCGCTTCGACTGCATCTTTTCTCAGGATGTTGAGAGTTCGCTGCGTCGCATCAGCCAGAAGCTCCGGTTCATCCTGTTTTTCGCCGGACTGATGAAAATCATCCCGGGCCCGTGTCAGTTCCTCGATGAGCTGTTCAAACCGCTTGCGCAGATTCAGTTCATCCTGATGCAGCAGAGATAACAACTCTTCATCACTCACGATTTTGAGCCGATACGTTTCCCCCCGGGCGACATGAGGGCCGTTCAGATGATCCTCATCCGTCGCCTGAAAACTGACCAGCAGCACCTGGTCGACTTCCAGTTCGAGCGGAAGCAGATCCAGTTTTTCCCGAGGGGTTTCGGCGGCCTCCGACATAGCAAACTGGAGTGCTCCTCCCGGTTGTCGTTCCAGCTTTTGAACTGCCGGCTCCAGCTGGTCAATCCGATACTCGAAGGCGACTTCTGCCAGGCCATAATCATCGCGGACCACTCCTTCGAACGGCAAAAAGGCTTTACGAGTCACTGCTCGTCCAATGCCATACAAACGCGTTTCGATCTGTGGTTGTTCATCAACAATCCCATGCAGATTCAGGCGAATCGGATCCAGGTTGAAGATGCCGTATTCATCTTCCAGAACAATTCGCAGCAGGTCATCCCGGTTAACAATCACGTAATCTTCGTCGTACAGCGGGTTGTGCTTCGGGCTGGCAGCATCTGGTTCAGCCGTTTCTCCACCAGCCGGAGTGGTTCCCTTCTCCACGCGCTGGGTGACCCGTAGTGGAATCGTAAAACCAGCCCCAGTGATCATCTGCCTGCTGTCAGAAAATTCGTGTTCATGCCAGGCAATGCCCTGTTCATCCTCGTAGCGACACCGCATGAGAAGCCTGCCGGTTTCCTGATCCTGCCGGGCCTGAAAGACAAAGTCGCGTCCGGTAATTTCAATCCCTTTGAGTGGAGATGTACTTGTGCCTTCCAGCTGCAGCAGCGTTTCCATTGGAACGGCCAGCTCGGTGCCACTGATCAGGATTTCGTTGGGTTCTCCAATCTGGGGATTGTTCCACCCTGTGTAGTCCGGGTACTGGCAAACAGCTTTCATGGAACTGATGGCAGGTTCCGGCAGCGTTTCGACCTGGTAGGGAATCACACTGGTGAAGTCACCGCCTGTCAGGATGAATTCGACATCCTCAACCAGATCCCCAATCGTATGGCGGAATTCTCCTTCACCGGAAGGAATCATCATCACGCGTGAGCGATGTCCGGATTTGGTCCGATACTGCATCATCACCTGGTCGGGAGTCTGTTTCCCTTCAATGGTGCGTGCGACAATTGTCAGGTCCCGTCCTGCGGGGTGACGGGCTTTTCGATCTGAAAACTCCACGACACGATCACCCGGTTGAGCCAGAATCACCGCGTTCAGGCCGCACTTTCGATTCCAGTATTCCTCAGAAAGTTTGAGGTATGCGTTCGACCAGTGAGAAAGTGTTTCGGGTGAGGCTACTGCTGTGGCGGCCAGCGAAAGGACCGCCACTCCTGCCACCAGTGTGGCGTTTTTGAGCGGGCGGAAGTTGAAGACCTTTTTCAAGTCCAGCTTGTCCACCAGAGTTGAAGCTTCATTCAGAACGCGCTGGTGCATGGCCAGCGTTAAAGGAGGCAAATCTTCCTTCTCTGGATTCAAGGACTGCTGCAGATCAACAATGCTGATCAGGCGGTCGTTCAGTTCCGGGAAGGTTTTTTCCAGCTGCAGGGCCAGGCCATGTGTGCGGAGATGAGCCATCAGCTGCCAGACCAGATTTCTCAGCAGCACGACCACAAGGATTCCTATCCCGGCCAGTAAAAACAGGATCCGTCCTGGTCGAGGGATTTCCATGCGGGTCAGGCCAAACCAGGCCCAGTCGATCGCGAGTGTCAACCAGAAAATCAGAATTCCTGCGGCGATCACCAGGCAGATTCCCCGCAAGACCACATATTTGCGGATGTTGTTCCTCAGCCGAGCAATCAGCTCTTCAATCTGTTCTGGAAGATTCGAGTTCATGTTCCCTCTCCCGGATATTCCGGTTTTGACTGTGCTGGCACTGGAGTGAATTGCATCGTTTTTTCTTCTCCTCATCTCAAGCCAGTTGCAGCATTTTTCTGGCCAGCCACTCGATTCCCAGCAGCCCGACCAGAATCAGCAAAAACCATGTTCGATCCCACAACGTTTTGATCTGCTCACCCAGCAGGAACTGTTCGCTCGAATCTTTCAGCAGCGGAATCACCTGGGACGCATTCCCGATTGGCAGATAGGTCCCTCCGGTCCCTTCCGCCAGCGTCTGCAGTTGACGGACATTCTGCTGCAGTTCCCGATTTTCCAGATCCGGTAATTCCGCCGCGATCGATTCCTGGAGCACATCTTCCGTGCCGGGAATGGTCAATCGGATTTGATATCGACCTGCCAGTTGAGTCCGGACTTCTCCCACGTATGCACCTGCCTGAGCGGGATCAGGACGAAGGCTCGCAGCGGGCGACAGGAGTCTGCCGTCCGGAGTTTCTACTTCCAGATCCACCCGTTCTGACCGATAAGCTTCAAATTCCGCATCCAGCAGGCGAGCCCTGATCTTGACTACATCACCGAGTGGAACTACCGCCTGATCGACCAGCAATGTGCCCCGGGGATTGGAGCGTTTCATCCGATTCTGGCCAGCTTCCCGGCAGATTCGCGACCAGAAACGCTCGAAGAATTCCGGGTCCTCCGCTCGCACCCGATAAAATTCCGGTGAGCCCAGATAAAACGTGCGTCCCTGTCCATACAACTGGCTGGAGATCACGATCGGGGCTTCGACTTCCGTCAATTCCCCCACACCTCCTGCAGTGGCGTACACGATGGCACCGGATTTGGGACCGCTGGTCGGGTAGAAACGGAAAAAGCCGGGAAAGTCATTCCAGAACGTTTCACTGGCTGCGGAATCATCGGCGACATTCATCAAGGCCATCGATTTCCCGTCAGCAGTCAACTCCAGAGGACGTTCCTGTGTGGAAGCGGAAACCAGATCAATTCCCGGTAGAATGGAATCCAGGACGACCGGATACAAATCGAGGATCTGCTGCAGTTCATCGCGGGAACCTGCCAGGAAGGGAGTGTTGATATCTCCTGCGATAAAGATCACACCCGCTCCTTCGCGGTCAATCCACTGTTCAAACAGTGCCCGGCCTGCTTCCGGAATCTTGGACCAGTCCGGATCAAAGCAGACCGCTACATCGTAGGAAAACAGTTCCGACTTTTCTCCGGGGAATTCCAGCAGAACCTTATCCACATCCTGGCTGATTCCCGCTCCACCTGTCTGCAGGTAGGCATCCACTTCAAAGCCGGGATGACGATTCAATACGCCACATAAGAAGCGGTAATCCCAGGATGGGCCGCCGGCAAACAGCAGCACTCGCAAAGGCCGTTCAAAAACATTGACAGCAATTGTCCGCTGGTTATCACTCGTCTTGATTTCTTTGACCGAACTGTCAGGGACCAGACGCACCTGGTATTCCCATTCACCCTGCAGTTTGGGAGCCTGGGTGAAATGAACCTGCACAGGATTCTGATCTTCGAGGATTTCCACCTCCTGTGTTTCCACCTGGTAAAAGGTGCTGCCTTCTGCTGGTTCCCGGGCATTCAACTCCAGTTGAAATCGTTTCCCGGCCAGTCCTTCTCCACGCACATAGGCATCAATGTCAAAGGGGTCGCCCATCTGGACATCGGTTGGTGCCACCAGTTTGGCCACTTCGAGGTTGACAGGTGGAGCGGTCCCTCCGGTGCCCAGTGAGATCATTTTAACCTGCATCTGACGCGCCAGATCATTGGCGGAGCGGACATCAATCCCCGAATTTCCGCCGCCATCGGAGACGACCACAATCCCCGCCAGAGTTCGCCCTGCAATTTCCCGGATCAGGCTGGTTGTCACTTCCCCTAACCGGGTTTCACTCCCGGTCGGTTGCAGCAGTTCATCCCACTTGGGGGTCAGCTGGGGAGGAGAACTGGGTTCTTCGGTCCCTTCCTGTTTCTGAATCGGCAGTGTCACCAGGCGGGATGAAAGACGGGAATCAAATCCGTAAATGGAAACTTCGTGGGTTTTAATGAGGTCGTTGAGCCAGCTTCCCTGCTGCAATAACTGCAACACGTCATCATATCGGGAGACTGTCTGGCCATCACCTGCTTCATCCGAAGCCGGGTTAAGCATCGATGAGGAAGTATCAACCAGGATGGCCACTCGAGAAGGGCGAGTTGACCAGGTTTGTGTCCGCATCCGGGGATTAAGAAACACAATCAGCAAACCTGCCAGCGCAGCCAGTCGGAGTGTTGGGAGCAGAATTCGCCAGAAGAGCGGCACAACCCGGGAGTCTCTGCGGTAAATCTCAATGCACCAGCTGATCGCCAGTCCCAGCAGCACCAGGGCGAGCAGCCATTTCCAGGGATCATCCGGCCAGCTCCACTCGGTCATCTCGATCGATGTCTGTGCAAACAGCATCGATGAAGTCAGGCCAGAGGGGAGAGCAGGCAGTGAAGTGAAGTTCATCATGACGCCACCTCCTGCTGCCTGGTTTGTTTGGTTCTCTCCTCATCATGCGGAAAGCGGCTGCGGGAACTGACAAAGGATCTGCTGAGCGGGGAACTCCCCGGCAAAGACATCGAATCCTGGTTGTGATAACCCAGCCGATACGCCAGAGCCTGTTCGCACATCAGGAACAGGATCAGCATCACCAGCAGAAACGTCCGCAGCTCCTGGCCAGGATCACTTTGAGAAAGGCCGTCCAGTCGACCAAAGTCCTGGATAATCACATGCTCAGCATCGGCCAGTTTCAGTCGGAGTTGTGCAGAGGTCGTCGCTTTGAGAGCAGATTCCTCGACCGGCACATTGAATGATTCCAGCGTGGTCAAGCTTTCCCGCTCCCTGGATTCCCGGGTGATTCGATAAATCCCCGGAACCTGCGTATTTTTGTATTCGGCAATCAGCACCGGCGTCTGTTCGGTGGCGGAATCTTCAGGAGAATCCGATTTCGGCTGAGGCCGTGTTGCCGTGACCGTGATCGGTGTCAGCCCTCCCTGATCCGGAGGAGCAAACCGGACTTCCGGTTGCCAGTCGGCCGGGTTCAACGTCAATTTAAGTTCATCACCCACCAGGCGGGATTTTCGCAACTGGGATCGATTGGCAATCGTATGCACCAGGTCCAGATGGAACACGGTAAAGCCGGGGGCATTCATGTCGAACGGCCAGTTGTGCCAGCGGGTTTCTTCTGTGTTGGAAATCGGACCGGCCGAGGTCAGAGAAATGAAAACCTGGCCGGCTCCATAACGGGTGACCAGAAACACGGGAGACTGATCTCTCAAGGTGCCCAGAACCCGGACTGCAGGGGGAATCGTTTTCTGATCCTCGGCGAGCGGCACCACCCGGTAAAGATTCAGGTAATACGCCAGCAGGCCATCCGCTGCGTTGAGAATCCGGAAGATCGGATGATCAGCCAGCTTCAGGTCCGCCGTGGAGTCCACTTCGGAGCGAGGAGGGAGTTGGCGGGGTGCGGAAGCAATCCGGATCGGAAACAGAGAACCAGCCTGAAGCGTTTCTGCAGGCTGACCGTTTTCATTTTCTGAGACGGTTTCCTCTAGAGTATCGGGGTTGGAAGCCAGCTCGTCATGTTTTGCAGCCAGCTCGCCATAAAACTGAGAGTCAATCCGATCCCCCATGAACCAGGCCAGTCCGCCGCCCGCGTTCACATAGGATTCAAGCTGAGTCACCACATCCGGTGGAAGGCGATCGATGTTGAGCAGATACACAACCGCAAACCGGGAGAGGTCCTGTTCCCGAAGCGACTCCGGGCGAATAATCACTGCTTCAAATCCGGTGACCTGGGGATCAGCGGCAATTGCATCCGCCACATAATCGGCTTCGGTATTCTGCTCGGAGCCATCTGCAATCAGAACTCGCTGCCGTTCCGGAACAAACACCGTTTCATAACGGGTGTTATCGATGCTGAGAGAATCTGAAGGGATCTTGACGGCAAGAGCATGCTCTCCAGACTGGGCGAGCGTGATGTCAAACGATTCAGTGATCTGGTCTCCCGGTTCAATCCGGGGAATTGTGATTGCCTGAGCGATCGGCTCGCCATCAATCAGCACCCGCACCGGAAGATTCTCAACAACAGTCTCCCCCAGATTCTTCACGGCGATGTTCAGTTCCAGAGGAACGCCCACGGCGGCTGATTGCAGATCCCCCGAGAAATCGACCAGGGCAACATTCGCATGCGATTCCGGCACGCAGGGAACCAGGTTGACATAGGTCCGCTCGTCGGTAAGCGACTCCAGGTCCTGTTTCAGGGTAGGGGACTGTTCCCATTCCTCCAGGCGGAAATCGGAAAGGACATGCACGAACTGGGGCCAGTCTCGATGAGCAGCCAGTTGCAGCTGGAGAGCGGAAAACACATCATCCCAGCGGGTGGTTCCGTATCCCGGTTGCTGGATCAGCGTTTCGGCAATGTCCTCGAATTCTCCCAGCAGGGAATCATCAATTCGTCGGTTGGTGAGATTCGCGGGAGTTGTTGCTGGTTCTGAGGTTCTGATCAAGGTCAGGGAGTGGATCCCGTCATTGGTGGCCAGTTCCGAAATGAGCCGTTTGGCCGTTTCTACCGCTTCCTGATAGGCCGATTTCTCCCCAAAGCGATCCTGCATCGAACCACTGTCATCCAGTACCACAACGTGATGGGTTTCCGTCTGTTCCAGCAGGGAGAGTTGCGAAGGATCCAGCAACAGTCTGGCGAACAGAAAAACCAGAAACAGCACAATCAGGATTCGCAGAAGCAGCAGCAGCCATTGTTCCAGCAACACCCGGCGTCGGTTCTCTTCTTCGCTCTGCAGCAGAAACTCCATGGCTGCAAACTGAACGGTCCGATAGCGCAACCGGTTCAGCAGATGGATGATGATCGGAATCGCGATCAGAGCCGCGCCGCCCGCTGCCATCCAGGGATGCATGAAAAATTGTGAAAGCCACATGAGGTGGAATTACTTTCGTCCAGATTTCTGAACGATGGCTTATCCGTTCAATAAGCCATCGAAACTTATTTTGTCATACCAACTCGATGTTTGAGATAGTGTGCCAGGACCGCATCAATGTTTTCGGTCGTGATCACCGTTCGATAATCGACAGCATATCGGGCGGCGAACAGACGGATTTCACTGAGGTAGGCTTCCATGGCCTGCAGGTAACTGTTGCGGAGACTTTTGGGATCGCAAACCAGTTCCCCGGTTTCTTCCAGTCCTTCGAATTTGGTCATCCCCTGGAAATTGAAATCCACTTCCTGAGGGTCGAGGACATGAAACAGCATCACGTCATGGCCTCTTAAACGCAGCAGTTTCAATCCTCGGAACAGTTCATCACGATCTGTAAACAGGTCAGAAATCACCACCACCAGACCCCGCTTGACCCGTTGCTGGGCGACCCGTTGCAGAATCGAGAGCATACCCGTTTTCCGGCTTCTCGGTTCTGCTCTAACGAGCACGTGCAGGATGTCGTGCAGATGATTCCGTTTGCTCCGGAAGGGGAGCTGTTCCCGGATGTCATCGTCAAATGTGGTCAGACCAACGGAGTCCTGCTGTTTCAATAACAGGTAGGACAGGGCAGCAGTCAACAGGCAGGCAAAGTCGAGTTTGGATTGATCTGTTGACCCATAGGTCATTGATTCGCTGATATCGACCAGCAACGTCGTTCGCAGATTCGTTTCTTCTTCGTACTGCTTGATGTAATACTTGTCGGTTTTTGACCAGACCTTCCAGTCGATCTTCCGGATATCATCGCCGGTGACATATTCCCGGTGCTGAACGAATTCGATGGACTGACCAAAGTACGGACTGCGATGCAGCCCGCTCATAAATCCTTCGACAATACCCCGGGCCTGAATCTCCAGTCGTGAGATCCGGTGAACGACCTCAGGCGGCAAAGATCTTTTTGAGTCTTGGATCACGACTCAGTTCCCCTTCCTTAGAGGGTGTTTCCTGGAGCAGACGATCGATGATATCGTCTGTCGTAATTCCTTCGCTTTCGGCTGCAAAGTTGGTCACGATCCGATGTCGGAGCACAGGCTTGGCGACTGCGGCGATGTCTTCGGTCGAGACATAAGCCCGTCCTTTGAGCAGCGCCCGGGTTTTCCCACCCAGGATCAGATACTGGACCGCGCGGGGACCTGCTCCCCAGCTGAGCCACTCTTTGACAAAGTCTGGTGCCACTTCTTCACGGATGCGTGTCTGGCGAACCAGGGCCAGGGCATATTCGATCACGTGGTCAGAAATCGGAACCTGACGCACGACTCGCTGCAGTTCTATGATCTCGTCTGCTTCCAGGACCTGCTGGACAACTTTTTCCTGCAGAGAGGTTGTTGTTTTGGCGATCAGTTTTTCTTCTTCGAAGCTTGGATAATCAACAAACACCTTGAACATGAACCGGTCCTGCTGGGCTTCCGGCAAGGGATATGTTCCTTCCTGTTCAATGGGGTTCTGGGTGGCCATGACGAAAAACGGATCATTCAACAGATGTTGGGTCTGTCCGACAGAAACGTGTCGTTCCTGCATTGCCTCCAGGAGAGCGGCCTGAGTTTTTGGTGGCGTTCGGTTGATTTCATCGGCCAGAACCATGTTGTGGAACAGGGGGCCATGCAGAAAGCGGAATTCCCGTTTGCCGGTTTCCTTGTTTTCCTGCAGCACTTCGGTTCCGGTGATATCGGCTGGCATCAGGTCCGGAGTGAACTGGATACGACTGAAACTCAGCGAGAGGGATTTGGCCAATGTACTGATCATCAATGTTTTGGCCAGCCCGGGTACCCCTTCCAGCAGTACATGCCCGCGACTGAACAGGGCAATCATCAACTGTTCGATTACCTCCTGCTGCCCGATAATCACCTGCTGGATCTGTTCACGAACATCTTCAAACGCGGTGCTCAGGCGACTGATCGCGTCTTCTGGCAATGATGGTTCAGTCATACGTATCCTCTTTATGTCGATGGATGAGCGATCTTGTTGCTGGGAATTCAGGAACTTCACTCTCATGGATATCAGGCAGAGCGTAACGGATCATCCTGCTTCCAGTCGAGTATCTCATGAAAATCGTAGTGCGTGAGGTCATGTTCGGGGAAGTAGCGGAAACAGAATTTTGTCTGGAATAAGAAATCCTTGTCAGGTCGGTTGGTTTCGCTTCGGATTCGGAATCGGGACGAAAAGTTGCTATCTGCGATTTTCGCCACGGATGGAATTCGCTAAAACGGAGCGAGGGCAGGTAGGGCAACTTGTGTGCCACGACTATTCAGCCAGACTGTCATTTCACTGGTGAAACCGGAATTTCTGAGTGACCGCAGGGAGAGCGCCAGATGCAGATTGTTGATGAGACCGATGAACCGAAACAATTTATTGGCCCTTTAAATCGCAAGGAACGGCGCGTCCTGGGAGTGCTGATTGAAAAATCCCTCACCACACCTGAATATTATCCGTTGACTCTCAAAGCGGTTGCCACTGGCTGCAATCAGAAGAGCAACCGGGACCCGGTTACTGAGTATGACGAGTTTGAACTCGAAGACGTTCTCGAAGAATTGCAGAAAAAACGACTGGTGAATGTTGTTCACACCTCCGGTGGTCGGACGGAACGGTATCGTCATCAACTGCGGGAAGTGACGGGCTGGACACACGCACAACTGGCTATTATGGCTGAGCTTCTGTTGCGGGGCCGACAACAGGTGGGAGAACTCCGCAGTCGTGCCAGCCGGATGGGGCCGCTCGATTCCCTGGAGATCTTGCGAAAGGAGATCAATTTCCTGCAGGAACAAGGCTATGTCTGTGCATCGGGCGATCTGGAAAAACGGGGAATTGAAGTCGATCACGCCCTGTATACGGAAAGTGAACAGGCCCGCAACCCGTTTCCAGCTGCGGGGAGTTATGTTCCCACACATCAGGAGAAGTCTTCAGGGGAATGTGCCACGTCAGGGAGTGTATCAGCGTCAGGGAGTGTATCAGCGTCAGGGAATTCGCTGGCAGATCTGACTGACCAGGTTGAATCGTTGAGCCGCCAGGTTCAGGATCTGGAAGCCCGCCTGGAAACATTGGAGAATCTGATGAAAGGGTAAAATCAGATTGGGGCAGAAAACTCCTGACTTCCCGCCTAAATCCTGAAAAACAGAACCACTTTTCCATGATCACTGACTTCAGAGCCGCTCCTCGACGATAGAACTATCACCTTGTTGAGAACACTTTCAGCAATCAGGAGAAAGCTGCTCAGCCAACACGAGTTTTTGGACCCGTTCCAGACATTCCGGTCAGGATTCCTGTAACGGAATGGGGTTTCAGTTTGCTTTTGTTGCGACAAATGTGTTCAATCGTCGTTTGACGGATGCCCCATCCATTTTACAATGCAGAACTGGTGTCCGTAGAATTGTTGCAACACGTTATCACATCAAGGGGTTTCTGCAGTGCAAGTTGAAATCGCGTGCCGTCATGGTAGCATCGGGGATGGTGTTCAGGCCTATATCAGGGAGAAGGCTGAAAAATTACTGACCTACTTCGAGCGGGTTACGCAGATTCAGGTTACTTTTGATTTCAACGGAAACCGGGTTCGTGCTGAAATTCTGGTAGATGCGGAACACAAGCACGACTTTGTGGCCCACTACGAAGGGGAAGATGCCCAGGTCTGTTTTGATCACGCACTTCATAAAATTGAAAATCAGATCAAGAAGTACAAAGAACAGGTTCAGGATCATCGTCGAGACCGTTCGCTGGGACAACTGGCTGAATCTGCTGCTCAGGCAATTGAAGAAAAAGCTGAGCAGGAATCCGCTGAAGAGAATTAACTATTGTGACTGACTGGCAGCAGTTCTTTCGCTCTGTCTGCTGCACATTCAGGAAAACGGAGTTGGATCTGTTTCTTTCCGTTTCAATTTCTGAATCATTGGCATAGATAAGTTTCGGGGTCACACAACCCTGTCTTTATAAGTTAGAGTGTGGAGTAACCAGGAATGAAGTTCTCGGACATAGTCGCGAAAGACTCCATCATCACCGATTTGAGTGTCGAGACCAAAGAAGATGCAATCCGGCGGCTGGTCGGCTCATTGAAATCCGCCGGACAGATCACTGCCGACAGTGAAGAAAGTATTGTCGGGGCGATTATGAACCGCGAGGAGCTCGGTTCAACAGGAATCGGGAAAGGAATTGCCGTTCCTCACACCAAACATCCCTCTGTTGAGGAATTGGTGGCTACGATTGCCATTTCCCGAGATGGAGTCGATTTTGCCAGTCTGGATGGTGAAGATGTTTACATCTTTTTCATGCTCGTTTCCCCACCAGACCGTCCGGGAGACCATTTGCGAGCTCTGGAAACCATTTCCAAGCATCTGCGAAATGAGAATTTCTGCAACTTCCTGCGTCAGTCTCAAACCGCTGAACAGGTCATGGAGCTGCTGAAAGAAGCTGATCACGACGAAATCTAACGATTTTTCCGATTTGGCTTATTATTTGCTCCGTAAAAATGCTGTGAACTTCCCGAAATTGCTCTCGCCATCCTATCAAAATGTGTTTATTATTTTGGGCTGAGGTGGACGTCTGACTGTCATTGATGGCATTCGGAACAGTTTTTTTCCTTTTTTCACGCATTGAGTGATAAAAAACACTCATAACTGGTGCGTTATTCGTACAGTGAGTGAAGACTGGAACAGAGAGCTGGCCTGTCGAACCATTTGTTTGATCTGGTGTCTTCAAGGTGAGTTAACGTAATTCCAGATGGAATTTACGGGACCATGAAGGCTTGATTTATGACTTTCCTTCTCTGGTTATGTCGAATAACAAGCCCGATTGATTTTTTCACAGTAGCAAAGGGAGACGGTAACACCTGAAGCCAGAGTGGCTCATGTTTGTGATCTACCCCTCCCGTTTTGGAATAATGCATTATGGAGTCTCATAATTTCACGATGAGTGATCTGGGATCGTGCCGAGAAGAAGTTGTGGTCAATCTGGTGAACGGCCTGCATCTTGTGCCTTGCTCCAAAATTGCACAATTGGCGCGCAGCTACGCCTGTGAGATTCGCATCTGCAAAGGCGAACTGGTTGTCGATGCCAAGGCAGTTTTTGACCTCATGACTCTCCGGGCCGAGCAGGGGACTCTTCTGGCTATTGAAGCGGATGGAGATGGTGCGTGCGAAGTGGTTGAAAAACTTGTCTCACTGTTTGAGCGGAACTTCGATGTTGATCGCCCCGTAACTGCCTGATGCCACTTGATGAGATCATCTGATCTCTTTTTTGAATCCAATTTTGAGGAGCCCGCTGACCAAAGCGGGCTCCTTTTTCTTTGGTTTGATGGCTTTGTGGCGGACTCCATTCTTTATCGTGATCGAATCGGGATTGACGTCGATTTCGTCCTGCTTTTAAAGTTGGGGCGTACAGTCAGATCTCGTGGAATCTGGCATGTTTCTCCCAGGGAAAGGGTGGCATGAACGAATTGCCGGCAGAGCCGCAGAGAAAACCATTCTTGTTTTCGCCTGCTTATGAA
>JAGQQT010000580.1 GCA_020426065.1 Planctomycetaceae bacterium
TTTGGCTGGACCGGAACCCGGCAGAAACCAATCGCACGTCGGGAAACAGATCCCAATGTCCTGCAACCGGGGATTCTGTCCAACGGCGTGCTGTCGATGTCATTGTCCCGAGCGTCTGATCACTCCCCGCTGGCGCAGCTGGCCATTGATGCCACCTCACCCGAGGAATTGCTGGACTCGCTCTTTCTGCGATTTCTGTCCCGCTACCCGGATGATCATCAAAAATCGGCCTTTGTCCCTGCACTGGCTTACGGGTTTGAAGATCGACTACTCCCTGCAGATCAGGTGAAACAACCGGCGGAACTTGTTCCTTTACCTGTTTCCACCTGGACGAATCATCTGGTTCCGGAAGCAAACGAGATCCAGGTCGAGTGGCAACATCGTATTCAGCAGGGTCCCGCACCAGATCCCCGGATCCGCGCTGAATGGCGCGAGGTTTATGAGGATGTGGTCTGGAGCCTGATCAACGATCTGGAGTTTGTCTGGGTCCCCTGAGCCTGAAAGATTTCCTGCTGGCCTGAATTCAGGATTCACGCCAGAATCATAATAAAACACGATTCCGATCGAACGGATGGTAAAAATGAACTCACCAACGAGACGACAATTTCTGGCCACGGGCGTGGCAGCAACAGGTGCACTCGGGATTACCAGTGCATTGAGCGCCAGTGAGAAGTCCCCTTTAATCCAGGGAAAGGCCGAGCACGTCATTTCCATCTGGCTGGGTGGCGGGATGGGTCAGATCGATACCTTTGACCCGAAAGCCAAAGGGGATCCGCAGGGGAAAAAGGCGGGAGCCTACTACGACCCGATTGATACTGTTGTACCGGGTGTCCAGCTTTGCCAGCATCTCCCCCTGATGGCCCAGCTGATGGATCGTGTGACTGCCGTCCGGACTGTCCATCACGATGTGATTGATGAGCACGCGGCTGCCACGAATCGGATGAATACGGGGCGGGCAATCAGCGGCACGGTCACCTATCCTTCCCTGGGCTCGCTGATTTCGCATGAGCTCGGCTCCCTCAGCGAAGAAGCTCCCCCTTATGTTCTGATTGGCTATCCGAACGTCACTCGCGGACCAGGTTTTCTGGGAGCCAAACACGGATACCTTTACCTGACCGAAACGGGACGGGGCCCGGCTGGTCTCTCACGACCGGACGGCATAACTCCCGAAAGACAAAGTCGCCGGGAACGGTTTCTGAGCTCTCTCAGAAACACGAATGACTCCACCCGAGTCGAGAAACTCATAGACTACGATGCCGCCATCCAGCAGAGCCTGAAACTGAGTGGACCGGAATTCAACCAGGCCTTCCATCTGGATGGAGAGCCAGACGATTTGCGAAACCGTTATGGAGGCGAATTTGGTCAGCGTTGTTTGCTGAGCCGTCGTCTGGTTGAGCGTGGAGTGCGTTTTATCGAGGTCAGTCATAACCTGAATTTTCTCAATGGGGCAGGCTGGGATGTTCACAACAGCGGCATCGTCAATCAGCACAAGTTGATTCAGGAAATGGACACCGCAGTGGCAACCCTGATCACCGACCTGGAAGAGAAGGATCTGCTCGAAAAGACTCTGATCGTTATCACCACCGAATTTGGTCGTCCCCCCGAATTTGACAGCGGTGGAGGACGGGGCCACCAGGGGAGTGCCTTCAGCTGCGTGCTGGCCGGTGGAGGACTTCGTCACTGTGGAGCCTGGGGCGAAACGGATGAAGTCGCCAAGAAGATCGTTTCGAACCCTGTGAGTGTTCCGGACTTCTTCGCCACCGTCTGCGCTGCCGTTGGTGTCGATTACACCAGAAACCTGTACGACGGTGACCGGCCGGTTCCGATCACTGATATGGGGCAACCGATTTCCAGCCTGTTTAGCTGATCCGCTACCGGAGAGCAGAGTAAATTTTGCCCTCCTGGTGCCATTGGCTGGCCCGGAAGATTTCCTGGCCAGCCAATGGTTTACCAGCCTGCCGATTCAGCAGAGCTGGTATCATCATTATCCGTTGAGAGAGATCTGGCAAAGTCGGAAGATTCCGACTAGCTATTTCCCCGGCTCCACGATAAGATTCCCGCAGCTTGGTGAGATCCGAGCCAAAAATTGGAACGAAACGAGTAGCGTTTTCCTACATTTGAATGCGTTTTCCGGTTATCGAGCTGAAACGCATCGCTGGAAACTGTTGCAATCCCATCCGACAGGGGTAGATCCCCTCAACAGCATTAAAAACGGTAGTGTCGACTGACCTGCGTTCTGCTTGAGCGCACGAATTCTGTGGGTTCTTGTTTTACCAGAATTCTGAGTGGATCCGTAATTGCCTGTTTCAACGACGTTGAAACTGCCGCAACCACAGCACTGCACATAGACACATGCAGTCTCCCACCACTTACACACCCGGTCCGTATTTCGATCTGTGTTTCGGTCGAACTGCGCCACACCTCAAGTCCAAACCAAGGAATGATTTTGAAGACATTTACCGACCTCGGCCTTTCGTCACCCATTCAACGTGCACTGAAAAGCCAAAACTACTCCACTCCCACTCCCATTCAGGCCCAGACGCTCCCCCATGCCATGCAGGGACGTGACGTGCTGGGTTGTGCCCAGACCGGAACAGGGAAGACTGCCGCATTTGCATTGCCTATCCTGCATCAGCTGGGGCAGCAGAACAGAAAAGCCATCCCGCATCAGCCATTCGCCCTGATTCTCACCCCGACCCGCGAACTGGCAGGTCAGGTGCATGACAATCTGAAGGCCTTCGGCCAGCACCTGAAACTGTTTTCCGCCGTTATTTACGGGGGCGTTGGCCAGGGAAATCAGGTCAAGGCCCTCAAACGGGGAGTGCATATCGTGATCGCGACTCCCGGCCGACTGCTGGATCTGATGAACCAGGGACATCTTAAACTCAATCAGTTGAGCTT
>JAGQQT010000581.1 GCA_020426065.1 Planctomycetaceae bacterium
CTGCCCGTTCGAGATTGAAGCGGACCACATCGGCCATCACGCGATTATCTTCAGCAATCAGAATAGCTGGCTGACTCATCTGCGGATCCTCGTGTGGTTAACATGCAATCTAAACGATCAGGTTTTCATACCGGGATGAACAATTCATCTGATGCGGATTACAGCGTGTTGTAGCTGCTGGTGGCATCATTGATGATGAAGCTTCCCGTTGATGTGTCGTAAGCCCAGCCTTCGGTTCCGGAAGGAGTGGGTGAACCACTGTGGATACGAATGGCATTGCTTCCTTTATTGGCACCAACCTGAACCTGGGGGAATGTCCCGCGGAGGTAGGTGGACATGTCAGTCTGGAATGCTGCTGAATTCGCACTGGAGGGATAGGCTCCGTTCTGGGCGCGATACAGTTCGATGGCATCCCGCACGACGGAAAGCGATTGCTTCGTTCCGCTCAGGCGGGCATCGCTGGCGGTGTCGAACATTTTCGGCCCGGCCACGGCTGCCAGAATTCCCATGACAAGAACCACGACAACCAGTTCAATCAGTGAGAACCCGGCGCGTTTACGGTTGTGAGCAGTGATTGTTCGGGACATGACTTACTCTTTTTCTCAGAAGTTCCTGACTCTTTCAAACTGGAGTGATACTCCACTCATTTCTTGATCTGTTTGCCGGAACATCAATGCAGGTTCTGGCATTCAACAGTAGGTCAGGAATTGATCCAGTGAGAAAAAAATGTCGAGAATATTCAACATTTTCATTTCTCAACTACTGCTTACAGTTTGTGAACTACTCTTGAGGTGAATAAACAGAGCGTGAGGGGATACTCCCTGGTGAAAGGGATGAGGTTCTCTCGCAGAATTCCCCCAGGAGTTCCCATCGATGTCATCGATACAATCCGAAAATCCGACAACAGTGACCCCCTTGCCAGCACTGGCCAAAGTGCTGTCCCAGCGGCTGGAATGTCCTGTTGAACTGTGGGAAAAAGGGGAAACCTGGTTTCGGGTTGCCTCCACACACGCGGATCAGGGACTTTCCGATCATCTGGTTCGTAGCGCACTCAAGGGGCAGAAACTGTCTGATCCTTTACTGTTTCCAGTAGAGAATGACGAAACTCTCTTTTTCCTGCCGCTCGATAACTCGAACTGCTCCGCACATCTGCTGGCAGGAGTCACTACAGTCCGGCGTGCGGAGCTGTTGCGGGATTTTCTGTCCCAGCAGGCTCAAATCTCTCGTCTCGAAGAGCAGCGAGAAGATCAACTCCAGCAACTCGAACTTTATGCTGCCCAGGTTACTGCCGATTTCGAGGAGATGGCCTGGTTAAGGACGCTGGCTGACCAGGTCAATAAATGTACGGTCGAGCACAGCCTGGAGTCGATTACCCTGGAAACGCTGGGAATGCTGCTCGATCTGATTCATTGCCGCACAGTCGTGCTGGTCCAGCCGGCTCCTGAACCGAGCGAGTCCGACTATGTGTTTCGGATGCTGGGGGATGAGGTTCCGGAAGAGAGCTGTCATTTTCTGGTTGAGAAGTGGAATCTGATGGCAGAAATGCAACCGGTGGTCTGCAATGGTGGAAAAACCTCTCCTTGCGGACTGAACAGCCCTGCCGGAGTTCGCAGCTTTATTTTGGCCCCCATCATGAAAGATGGCCGCACCTACGGCTGGTTGATGGCAGTCAACAAGGTCAAGCAGGATAACAGTGCAGTCCGCTCGCACTTCTACGATACGCTGGAGTATGAAGGGGAAGATCGTCCGGCTGAACTCGAATTTGGTACCAGCGAAGCCACCCTGCTCCGCTCCACTGCCAACATGCTGGCTACACATGCCCGGAACCTGGAGATGTTTGCCAACCAGGAAGAGCTGCTGATTGGTGTCATCCGCACCATGATGAACTCGCTGGACGCAAAAGATCCTTACACCTGTGGTCACAGCGATCGGGTTGCCACCTATTCCCGGATTATCGCTCTCAAGATGGGGCTTTCAGAGAAAGAAGCCGAACAGATCTATACAGCGGGGCTTGTGCATGATATCGGCAAAGTAGGTGTGCCGGATCACATTCTGAAAAAGCCCGATCGACTCACCGATGAAGAGTTTGCTGAAATCAAAAAGCATCCGGAAATCGGTTACAACATCCTCAAGCATATCAAGGCCTTTTCCTATGTCCTGCCGGGAGTGCTGCATCATCATGAAGCACTGGATGGATCTGGCTATCCCGCTCAACTCAAAGGTGATGAAATTCCTCTCATGGCCCGAATCATGGCCGTGGCGGATTCCTATGACGCCATGACCAGCACCCGACCTTATCGAGATGGAATGCCGATCCGCAAATCGGTGAAGATCCTCCTGGAAGGATCGGGCACACAATGGGATCCCCGGTGCGTGGATGCTTTCCTGGATGCCATCGAACAGATTATCGAAGTGACAATCGATTCTGAGCAGCAGAAGGAACGCTTCATGCAGAAATATGCTCATCGGGATCATGCCCTGCGAGCCGAGATCGAATCGGTCCAGGAAGCGGTAGCGATCGCCTCACGCGTTTGAAGATTGCCTGAATACAGGCACGGTTGTTCCGCTATCGGGTTCTGCGATATCTGCTATCAAATGTGGCACGCCCAGCAGTGTAACGGATGGGCGTGGCGCATGTGCTTGAGGCTTTGATTGTTCAAGTTGGCTTGAGTTTCTGAATCCTCCGTAACGACTTTCCTTCCAATTCAGGCAGCAAGCCTGAAACCACGCCCATCATTCCGCTCCGCTGCATTCTGAGCGTGCCACTAACCCTTTTCACTCTCCCTCTGGGGGAGTCGCAGGAATGGATCATTCCTGCGGAGAGGGACGAGCGTTGCTCAATATCCCCAACACGCCGGCACCCAGCGGCTCATTTTTTGGAACGATTTCCACC
>JAGQQT010000582.1 GCA_020426065.1 Planctomycetaceae bacterium
TTTCTTTCTGACCTGTTCGAAGTCAATCCATTTCGGCATGGGGATGATCCGCGATCGGGCGAAAAGCATTAAGATGCCAGTCAGAATCACGAGAATCGGAATTTCGACATCGAGATGAAGCCTGCCGGTCTGCCTCAAGACCGAGAGCAGACTCGCCAGAATGAAAAAGGGGCCGATCACGATTGTGACCTTATCGAGCCCGCCCAACACGAGCGTAAAGATTCCGACTACAGCCAGCCCCAAAGTCCAGATCCAGTCAATCCCCGGCGCGATTTTCAAAGTGGTCAGCAGCCAGCCGGTCCCCACCGTGATGAGCAGGATCGGGAGCATCAGCGTTTTCTTGTCGGACTCCATCTCGGTCTCTTTCGATTCAAACGGTGAGGATTCATTTTGGGAATTATCTAAAAATTTAATGCGATGTCAGATCCACCAGGCTCCGCAAGCTTTCAGCCATCGCTCGCCCCAACTTGAGTTGACCGCTTGCGTTGTAATGCACCGTATCCGAGAGCAGTTCGAAGCCATCGGTGGAAACCATCTTCACGAGCGGAATCGCATCCGGGCTGCCTGAATCCGCATCGGCGGCAGCCATGCTGGCCCTGATTTCGGTTCGATGAGTGAATCGCTCCAGGGCTGGTTCATGCGGGAGGACCTGGCCAAACACCATGGGCAGTTTTTTAACCTGCAGATCGCTGCTGAGTCGATCACGCAGTCTTTTGAGGCTCATCGCGTACGTTGTGGCGGAGAGTTCGTGCTTGGAATCCTGCTCCCCCTGCATCCACAAAAAGCCGCGAATTACGGGGCTTTTGTGCTGTGTCTTGAGATGCTCAATCCCGGCGACATACTGCTTCAACATTGCCTGATATAGTGTCCCCTGATTGGGATCCTCTGCAGATTCACCGGGATAAAAATTGCGTCGGCCCGGTGCGGGTTCGGCTCCCTGCCATTGGTTGGCATGCCAGCCGTGATGGAGCGGCATGCCACTGGCATGATACTTAATGAGATAAACCGGATGTTCAGGAGTCGCCAATCCGAGGGCAAATCCAACTTCCGGTCCAAATTCCCCTGCTCGGCTGGAGGTTTTCGTCTTCCCCAGGACCAGCGGCTCAAACTCCTTCTGATTCCAGTACCAGGCATTGGGAATCTCTCGCGGAATATCCTCAGGCAGATCAGAAACTTTTCCGACACCCTGCATGTTTGACTGACCACTCAGCAACCAGACATCAACTGTAGTAACTTCCGTACTAAGCTTTTTAGAAATGATAACCTCGGTTTGATCTTTACCAGGCTGGGCCATCACTCCCTGAGTGAGAATCAGGAAAAGCACGAGGGGCAGGATTCGAAAGCAGGCGGGCATCGGATGACGTTTCGAGCGGTTCACGGAACTCTCCCGGAATGAGTAAGTGGCATTCAATTCAGGGGCATGCCCCAACTTCGTTATACCCGGCATCCTCAGGAACTGCCACAATCCCGGCTTTTTCAGGGCTTACGATCCTGAGAATCCATACAAGCCGCACAGAGGCTCAAAAACCGGATTGCAGGAGATGTCGAAAACTGGGGATTCCGTGAACAGAAATCGGTTTCCGTTTGACCAGCCCACCCTGTAACCTACATATCTGTAACCCTCCTGTTTTCAGCAGTTGAAATGCATTCATGAAATCCCTCGATCTCAAACTGGCCCGGATTCTGGATAACCCCGGCTGCTCTGATTTTATCCTTGCCGATGCCAAAGATGCCGATATGGCTGCGGGCATGGCGGCTCCCGGGAAAAGTCCGGAGCATCATGCTCAGGAGGGAAAGTTTCGTTCCCTGCAGGAATACCGCGAACAGATTCGCGCCAACGTGAAACAGGGACTGATTGATATCATGCTGATGTCCGCCAGCTCGAACGAAGTGCTGACGTTTGGTGAACGTCTTTTCGAGAATTCCCACATCACGCCCGCCATTCGAGCCAACGATACAACCGACATCTGGATGGCTGCCGGCGGGAGCTACCAGAAAGATCCCGCTCAACCGTTCCGGTCCGCCAGTCTGGATCATGCCATGTGCGGCAAGCTGGACTGTGAGCCGGAAGAAAGGAAGCTGGGGGCGGACCTGGGACTGTATTCTGTCACCTACAACAACGATACCACACTGGATGCGATCACCCTGAATGCCTACAGCGAATTCCGACTCGAAGCGGAACGCAAAGGCTTCCGGCATTTTCTGGAGATCTTCGATCCCAACGCTCCCCAGAAACCCATTCCGAATCTGGGACGGTTTATTAACGATAACATCGCCCGCACACTGGCGGGGGTTGCCGGTAAGGGTCGCCCCATCTTCCTCAAGGTGGCCTATCATGGACCAGCCGCCATGGAAGAACTGGTCAGTTACGACCGCTCTCTGGTGGTTGGAATCCTGGGTGGCTCCTCAGGCACCACCTTCGATGCCTTTCATCAGTTGTGGGAAGCCAGAAAGTATGGAGCCAAAGTGGCACTCTATGGCCGGATGATCAACAACAGCGAACATCAGCTGACTTTCATCCAGCATCTGCGCTGGCTGGGAGATGGGGAACTGAAAGATCCTGCCGAAGCAGTCCGCTCTTATCATGGAGCGTTACAGAATCTTGGCATCCGGCCATATCGGGAACTGGCTGAAGATCTCCAGTCAACGTTGCGTGCTTCCGCTTACGGTGGTAAGGGAGGTCAGACGAAATCTTTACCGCAGGCAAAGCCGGAAAGTCCCTCAGAAAAAAGCGAGCAACCTGATTTCCAGAAGATGTCAGCGGCTGAAAAGCTGGCCTGGAATCAGCAGCGACTCAATCGTCTGTTCGGAAAATTCCAGGGCTGACAAGCCGACTTGCTTTTCCTGCCAGCGGACTTGCTCCATACTGA
>JAGQQT010000583.1 GCA_020426065.1 Planctomycetaceae bacterium
TGTCTTTGTCGGGTCCTCGTTTATCATTCTGGGAGTCTCCGCGATTGTTGTTCTGGCCCTGAATATCCCCTCGCTCAGTCGGGCGGTGCGAGAAGTCCTTGTTCCCAAACGTCCAGTTCCCCGGACGAATGACGAAATCCCAGCACAGGTTGCTCCGCAAACAGCCTGAATAGGAACCGGATCTCGTTGTTTTGCTGTCGCTGGTTCTGGAATTCTTGAGCCGAATTCCTCTGACATTTGCGATTTTCGGATTTTTTCGATATTACTGGTATGACCTTTGCCTGAATGCATATTACATCCAGCTGTGCTCGCTCTGTGATGGAATGGTGTAGAAGAAAACCAGAATCAAGTCCATTTTCGCCCAGCGAAAGTGCTTGATTATTTGGCAGATCTGCTCAACACTCAGGCATCTCAAGGCCAGTCATCGATTGCAAGCAGGCAATCCGAAGCGGATGTGTCCGGGATCTGCAGGAAGCGACCCCAGGCATGATTTAACTGGCAAATGCGGACCAGTCTGCGTCGAATTCTCGTGCGGATGTTCCAAAAACAGGGTCGCACTGCCTCGTACTGTCCCATCAAAGTGTTTTTGTCGAGAGGGTAAGGAGTTTTTGATGACACCAAAAGAATTTTTCGCGTTCGCAAAAGAAAACGGCGCAGTGCAGCTGGACATGAAGTTTTGCGACATGTTCGGTACGTGGCAGCACTGTACCTACCCCATCGACACCCTTGATGAAGGCGTGTTTGAAGCCGGTTTCGGTTTCGATGGTTCTTCGATCCGTGCCTGGCAGAAAATCAATGAGTCGGACATGATCGCGATTCCTGATCCGAACAGTGGCCGGATGGATCCTTTCTTCGCCCTCCCAACTGTGAGCGTGATCGCGGACATTTATGATCCAATCACCAAACAGCCTTATCACAAAGACCCTCGCGGTGTAGCAAGAAGAGGGGTTGAGTATCTGAAGAAAACCGGTCTGGCAGATACCTGCTACATCGGACCAGAACCAGAATTTTTCATCTTCGATGACATCCGCTTCCAGTCTTCACAGCGGGGAGCAATGTATGAAATTGACTCTTCCGAAGCAGCCTGGAACACCGGCAAGCCGGAACTGTCCGGAAACCTGGGTTACAAACTCGGTTACAAAACCGGTTACTTCCCGGTTTCTCCTAACGACTCCCTGGCTGATGTTCGTGGAGAAATGGTTGAGCTGATGCAGTCTGTCGGCATTGTTGTCGAAGCTCATCACCATGAAGTGGCCACAGCAGGTCAGTGCGAAATTGACATGCAGTTCTGCGATCTGCAGAAAATGGCTGACCAGTTCATGTGGTTCAAGTACATCATCAAGAACGTCGCCAAGAAGCACGGCAAAACCGTAACCTTCATGCCTAAGCCCGTCTTCCAGGACAACGGCTCCGGGATGCACACCCACATTTCCTTCTGGAAAGATGGCAACACCCTGATGGCAGGTGATGGCTATGCCGGTCTGAGCGAAACCGCTCTGCACGGTATCGGCGGGATCATCAAGCACGGTCGGGCACTGGTGGCTCTGTCAAATCCGACAGCTAACAGCTTCCACCGCCTTGTCCCCGGTTTCGAAGCCCCGGTCACCCTGGCCCTCAGCCAGCGTAACCGTTCCGCTTCCTGCCGTATTCCAATGTACTCAGCAAGCCCGAAAGCCAAGCGTGTCGAGTTCCGTACTCCGGACCCATCCGCATGTGGCTACCTGAGCTTCACCGCTCTGATGATGGCCATGATCGATGGTATCCAGAACAAACTCGATCCAGGCGAACCGCTGGATCGCGATATTTACGACATGACTCCAGAAGAACTGGCTCAGACCAATGTTGCTCCAACATCATTGACCGAAGCCCTGGACGCTCTCGAAGCCGATCACGAGTTCCTGACCGCTGGAGACGTGTTCTCCAAGGACATGCTCGATTCATTCATCGAGTACAAGCGGAGCGAGGAGATCGATCCTCTGCGTCTGCGTCCTCATCCTTACGAGTTCGATCTGTACTACAACGTCTAATTTCCGTTTGGAAATTCGCGTTCCACAGGGCTGCTTCTGGTTTTCCGGGGCAGCCTTTTTTTGTCCCTGGAAATAAGTAGTGAGATGTTCTCCCAAAGGTGCTGCTGATGATTTTCACAGTGAAGTACCAGAAAGCGGATGTCCAAAGCCCATAAAAAAACGCCTCCATTTGGAGGCGTTTTCTGATTTGACTGATCAGCTTATGGTTATTCTGCAGCAGGTGCTGTTTCAGTCTCCGGGTTGACCGACTCGGTTGTCTGGCCATCAGAAGAGGCGTTTTCTTCAGTGACTTCAGCGATCACAGGTGGAGCATTCTGTTCGTCTGCGGCCGTGTTACCAGCTTCTTCCGGAGCGTTTTCAGTGCCAGCCAGCAAAGCAGCTACCATCGCCGATTTCTGGCTCTCTGCACAGCAGGAACCTCCTTCAGCCATGGCCTGCTCATGACAGCAACCGGTTGTGGATCCATCATCAGCCATCGCGGCATGGCTGCAGCAGGAGCCTCCACTCTGACAACCGGGGAGTTCGCGGGTTTTCATACCCATTGCAGCCCGGAAATCGTCCTGGTTGGCATAGCCCCAGCCACCGGCAAAGGCAAACAGTCCAGCAGCCATCAGGAGCTTGATCGACTGGGAAGATCTGGCAACCTGTGTTCCCACATCCTGACCGGTCACGACATCTCCGGGGATCATATTGGGAGCGATTTCACCATTCTGTTCGTCACTCGGCTGAGCAATTTCCTGCATGGAAGACTCCTGATGAGAGGTTTCACCAGATGGAAGTTCTGGTGATCTGATTGGATTCAGGCCGAAAACGACCTCGTATCATCATAGCCGGATTTGTTC
>JAGQQT010000584.1 GCA_020426065.1 Planctomycetaceae bacterium
TCCGCCGTCCCTTTATAAGCATCGATCCAGGTCGAGCTCAGGCTCTGAATCAAATTCCGCTCCCCCAGATCAATCATCACCCTGCTCCCACTTCCTGCTCAATCACCAAAGATCCGCTGCACAAACTCCCGAAACCGGATCCCCACAGAACCCGCCCGCACTCGCTCCAGTGCATTCCGCACCACAAATGTCCCCGGGCGTTGCGAGGTCCCATATTCCAGAATCGGCTCGTACTCCACCTCATTGATCAGCCTGGCTTCCGTCCGCTGTTCTTCCTGCTCCAGCTCTCCCCAGCCTTCACCGGAACCAGATCCTCCTCCAGCCAAAGCCCCTGCTGCTGATTCCCAACCCGCCCGAGACCGCCCCGTCTCAACCGGATGACTCCCCACAACTTCTTCAACCACATCCAGTCCCAGGCCACGCGAAAGCTCCATCCGCTCCGCTGCAATCCGTTCCGAACTCCGACTCAACCGATCCAGCAACTCTTCACCATCAGACCGCAAAGTAATCCGCATCACCCGCTCACTTTCCCGATCCGATTCAACACCAGCTCATAGACTTTCAAAGCAGGCTCATACAGGAACGACATCACTCCATATTCCAGCTCCCCCATCACCACCCGATCCGTTAATGATGGACAATCCTCCGGCAATTCCTCTTCCCGAATCAGCACATGCAGTTCTTCTCGCGTCGCATGTCCGCCCAGCTCCACATCCGCCTGACCTTTCACTCCCGTCACCAGGCCACGCACCGGAAGCACCGAGATCTCCTCACTCGCTGCATACTCCTCCGCATCCCACACCCGCTCAATCACGTGATAGCTCATCTCCTGTCCCAGATCCTGAAACGACATCGCCACATCCACTTCACAGGTCAACTCGCTCATCCCTCCCCCTTCCACTTGCATGCCCATCAGAACGGTTCCGAAACTCCGTCACTTTTCCCAAAGCTCACCCTGGCTCACTTCCCATCCACCGTGCTCAGGTTCACTTTCTCGAGCAATCCGCTCCTCTGTACTCCGTAGCAGCTCTTCGTAATGAACGCGCGCCTTCAGCAGCGCCATCAGATTGGCCCCTCGATCTACACTCGCCTTGGCACCCGCGCCCACTCCATACTTCAGTGCCGAGAGCTTCCCATCCCGCAGCAGATTCAACACATCCAGGTCAATCTGACTCAAAATCCCACGAATTTGCTCCACGCTCAGCCCTGATCCACTCACCCCCGAAAGATCCGTCAAATCAGCCACACTGCATCCCCTTCTGCTCAATCTTCATTCTCTTAATCCGGAATGACTCTCCGTTTGCCGCAACTGCTCGTACGCAATCAGTTCAATCTGCTCTCCATAGCTCAACTCATCCCACTCGCACCGCCGTAAACCCATCCGCTCACAAACCCGCAGTACGCAATACGCCAGACTCCGCGGGGCACTCAACTCCGCTCCTGCCCCGCCATTCAGAAAAAACGAGCTCGCCCCTCACGCACATGCTCACCAGTCATCCGGCTCAACTCCCCCACCTGCTCACAAAACCACAGCACATCACCCACGCTCCACCCGGATTGCTCCAGCTCAATCAGCAGCTCATCGGCAAATCGCTCCCAGTTCTCACCTTCACCAGGCTTCTTCGTCTCAAACTCATACCGGGAATCACCCTGCAAACTCTCCCACACAATCATCGCCGCCACGCGCTGATGGTAGAGCTCCATTCCAGACAGATAACCCCGATCACTCTCATCTCGCTGCAGCACAACCAGCCCATCACCATCTCGCAGCACATGCCCTTGAGCATCTCGACTCACCCTCGTCGGTGCACTCGGAGCAACAATCCCACGCTCCCGCAGAACACGATGAAAACTCAACCGCAGCGGACGAATCTCCATCTCCCAGTCCTCACCGTCCTCCCGAGGCATCCGCACAACCCGACGCACCTCTCCACCAACCCGCTCCCCCAGAAAACGCATCAACCCCTCACTTTCCCCACCAGGCAGCACATACCTCCCCACCTGCACCCCAATAAAGTGTGCCACTGCTGGCGAGCCAGCAGTGCCCCCAAATACCTGGAGCCTAACACCTAGCGCCCAGCGCCTACCCCCTACTCCCCATCCACCTTCGTCACATACACCGTATCCACCGCGGAAATCCCCCCGAAGTAACGCGCTTTCACCCGCAGCACCACGTCCCGCTCAAACGCGGCTTCGCTCTCCGACCGCTGCAAAAACGTCTGCACTGGCCAGATCTCCGTCCACACAAACTGACGCTTGAAATCCCCCAGGTACCAGTCCTTCCCGGCACTGCCTCCCTGCTCATCAATAAACGGCGAACTCAACACCTGCAGCATCCCGCCAAACGGATTCGCCATCGACATCTCGCCACTCTCATTCACCACGGTCACTTCCGTCGAGTTCACAATACTCCGTGCAGTTCCCCGCAATCCCTCCGGCACCAGCACCACCTTCGCCGGAGCAATCACTGGACGGGACTCGCCATCAATCCGATCATCCCGCACCTCCGTCGCCCGGTAATGCAACGCCGTTTCCACATCAGTCCAGTCCTCCAGGGGCATCGCCGTTGCAAACCCAGTCGAAGTCGTATTCCCTGAACCAATCCAGTTCCGGTGCGAACCATCCGTCTGATACAAACTCGTCCCCACACCATCGGGCCGATACACATACTTCCCGTTCGAAACATCCGCGTCCGTCACCCCACGAACAATCGCACGCTCTCGCTCCTGTCGCAGATAATGCCCCAGCGCCATCGCCCGACGATTAATCTCTCCCGTCTGATCAAACGCAATCAGCTCCTCATTGATCGACAGAATCCGACCCTGCTTTGCCTCCGCAGACGTCACCGACTTCTCCGCAAAC
>JAGQQT010000585.1 GCA_020426065.1 Planctomycetaceae bacterium
GACTGTTGCGGGCGGAGGGTTTGAAGCGGCCCCTCGCTTCGTAAAACTCGTCGCCAACCAGCGGATGCCCCAGTGCTGCAAAATGAACGCGGATCTGATGATTGCGTCCCGTAACCGGACGGGCAGCCACCAGCGAATGAGAGCCAAACGTCCGGAGCAGCTCCCAGTGGGTTTTTGCCGGCTTGGCATTGCGAGCTTCCGGCCGGGTGGACATCAACACTTTTGATCCCAGATGATCCTGACCGATTGGTAAATCAATGGTTCCCTGGGTATCGGCGGGAACTCCATCCAGCAGGGCCACATACGTTTTGGAAACGCGAGAGTGCTCAAAGGCATCGACCAGTTGACGATGAGCAAAGTGGGTTTTCGCAATGATCAGCAGTCCGGAAGTTTCCCGGTCAAGACGATGGACAATACCAGGACGGATCAGTCCTTTCACGGGTGTCTGCCGATCAAAATGACTCTGCAGAAAATGACAGAGGGTTCCAGACTGCATTGAGCTGGTGGGATGGGCAATCACTCCGGGAGATTTATCCACCACGACCAGAAACGGATCTTCATAGATGATACTGAGCGGATAGTCTTCCGGATCATACATCTGTTCCGGCGGGGTCAGCAGTTCAACCCGAACGAGTTGGCCGGTTCGCAGGCGTCTTCGGGGATCAACCGGCTGATGGTCAACCTGAATGGCGTTCCAGTCCTGCAGACGCTGGAACTGCCAGGGCATGAAGTTTCGCAGCTGCTGGGAAAGGAAGGCATCGATCCTCATTCCCGATTGATACGGTTCCACAGTCAGCTGTAACGAAAAGGCCATTCTGGGGGAAATCGTCAGGTAATAATGGGCGTTTCAGGGGGTGAAGCTGCTTTTTGACTCTGCTGCTTCATGTGATTTTTGATGATGTCCCGAATTTGAACGACTGGCTCGCGGATCTGCAACGCTTTCTGCCCTTTGAGCTGTCCCGCATCCGCGATAAAAGTTGACCAGCCTTCAACCTGAACTTCAATCCCTTCGCTGACATCCTTCTCCGTCATGATTACATCCCCCACATTCAGATGCAGCAGATCCGAAGTTGACAGATGTGTTTTGGCCATGACCGCGACCAGTTCGACGGGAGCAGAACTCAAACTCACTTCCAGTTGAGCCTGCTGTTCCGGACTGATCGCATGCTTGGAATAAGCCGACCAGGTATCCGAGGAAAGCTTTCCCATCAGGGGTTCAATGGTGTTGAAGGGAATGCAGAGGTTCATAATTCCCCGCAATTCCCCCATCGTGATCTCGAAACTGATCAGCACAATCACTTCGTTGGGAGGGACCACCTGGACCAGCTGCGGGTTGCTTTCAATCTGAGTCACCCGTAATTTCAGTTCGCTGATGTTCTTCCAGGAGTTTTCGAGCGAGCTGATGGCAGATTTCATGATCCGTGAAACCAGCTTCAGTTCGATTTCCGTCAGCGGGCGTGAGGGAAACGATTGCTGAATGGAAGACTTGCCTCCCCCCAGCAGCCGATCGACCACCGGATAGATGATGGAAGGATTCAGGTCCAGAATCACATGGCCGTTTAGTACATCCGAATAGAGCAGATTAAAACAGGTGGGATTTTCGAGACTGAAAACGAATTCCCCATAGGTCAACTGGTCGACACTGATGAGTTTCACTTCCACAATCGCCCGCAGCATTCCACTGACAGAGGCACCGAATTCCCGACTGAATCCTTCGTGGAGTGCCTGAAAGGCACGCATCTGCTCTTTACTGACCCGCTCCGGTCGTTTGAAGTCGTAAACACTGATCTGTCCGATGACTTCCTGGGATCGGGATGAACCTCCCCCCGATCCAAACGCGGAGGATTCAACAGGAGAGGCATCGAGTGCTGCCAGCAGCGACTCCACTTCACCCTGACTGAGTACATCGGCCATGATTCGTCCTCCCTGACGAGTCCCTGTTCAATTTCTGTTCCGTCGATCTGACAGCCTGTTCTTAACGAATCTGCCCTGCACCATGAACCACATACTTGTAACTGGTCAACTCCCGCAACCCGCACGGCCCACGGGCGTGCAGTTTATCCGTGCTGATCCCGATTTCCGCTCCCAGTCCAAATTCTCCGCCATCATTGAAACGGGTGGAAGCGTTGACCATCACTGCAGAGGAATCGATCTGGGTTGTGAACTGGATCGATGCAGCCAGTTCGTTTGTCACGATGGCTTCGGTATGACCGGAGCTGTAGTGATTGATATGCGAGATGGCTTCGTCAATTCCAGGCACCACTTTGACCGAAATGATCTTGGCCAGATACTCTTCACCAAAATCCTGCTCGGTGGCTTTGACTGCGGAGGGAAACAGCTGGCAGGTTCTTTCGCACCCGCGGATTTCCACACCCTGATCTGTCAGTGCCTTCAGAAACTCCGGCAGATGTGTTGCGGCAATCTCCTCATCAACCACCAGCGACTCAGCAGCATTGCAGACTCCGGTCCGATGACACTTGCTGTTCACCAGAATCCGCTTCGCCATTTCCACATTGGCTGCGCGATGAATATACACATGACAGTTGCCGTCAAAATGCTTGATGACCGGCATCGTGGCTTCCCGGGCAACCCGTTCAATGAGTGCTTTCCCACCTCGGGGAATCGTCACATCAATCGCGTCATTTCGTTTCAGGAAATGTCCCACGGCTTCCCGATCCGTTGTTTCCACGAGTTGAACGGCATGTGCTGGCAATCCGGACTGAGCGAGTTGATCACGCAGGATTTCATAAAATGCCAGGTTACTGTGAATTGCTTCTTTGCCGCCTCTGAGAATGACCGCGTTTCCACTCTTCACGCACAATGCCGCCGCATCAATCGTCACATTGGGACGGGA
>JAGQQT010000586.1 GCA_020426065.1 Planctomycetaceae bacterium
CACATTGCTCCCAGGCCATTGATCACATTGCGATCTGGCTGAGCTGGATCGGGTGTGCCCAGGGTGAGGACACGAACCAGCACAACCAGAGCCAGCACAACCATCATTGGCATGGCTACGCGACAGAATGCTTCAATCCCCTTTGTCACCCCTCGGTAAATAAAGATGAAATTGAGAATGAAGGTGAACAGCAGAACCCCCAGAAAGTCCCAGTGTGAAGGGGCAAACAGGCTGCCATCCTCACTGATTCCCACAAACTTGCCGAAGTATTCGCCGTAATCTCCCGGATTGTTCGCGGGCATCAAGGTGCCGTCCAGATAGCTGAACGCATAGCTGAGGCACCAGGCCTCAATCACGACGTAATACATGTAAATGATGAGAGGAATCAGTAATGCCAGCACGCCCAGAAAGCGGGCACCGGGGCGACGGCAGATGACGCTGAANATGCCGGGAGCGGAGTGGAATCCACGCAGGCCGGAATAACGGCCCATCGTCCATTCAGCCCAGCAGAGGGGAATTCCCAGGACCAGCAGGGAGATAAAATAGGGCAGCATGAACGCTCCCCCCCCATTTTGTGCAGCCTGTCCCGGGAATCTCAGAAAGTTCCCCAAGCCGACAGCGGAGCCCGCAACTGCCAGAATCACGCCGATGCGTGAACCCCATTTTTCACTGTGGGCCATTGTTCTCTCCCATCATGGTCGTGTACTGATGAATGCATCGGTGGACGTCAGACGTACAGCGTTGCATGATATCGAGTTACGTCAATCTGTGCCAATGAGGAATTCACTGGGGTATTTATGACAATTACAGTTGTCAAAAATGTCGAAACTTCTAAAATCAGAAAAAGATCTCACCCTTTGAAGCGGAAAACTTCTGTTTCAGGGGACAATGCAGACAGGTTTAATCATGCCCGAAACTCTGAATGAATCCGATCGTGAATTCCTGAGCGAACTCTCCGCTCTGGGATCTGCCTCGATTGCTCAACTGTGTGAGGCTCAGGGTGTGACTACAAATGCCGTTCGCCAGCGGCTGAACCGGCTGATGGCTTCCGGATTTGTCGAACGGGCCACGGTTCGTCAGGGCAGGGGACGCCCCCAGCATGATTACCAGGTGACAAATGCCGGTCGGCGACTGCTCTCCAATAACTATTCAGAACTGGCGCTGGTGTTGTGGCGGCAGATTCAACATATCCCCGATGAAAAAATTCGCAGGCAGATTGCCGAAGATTTGCGGAAGTCGTTGATTACCCGCTATGGCCAGGAAATCAACGGTACAACCGTACTCGCCCGCATCGATCAACTGCAGCGGGTGCTGCAGAAATATGGCTATTCCGTAGAAGTTGAGCGGGAGAACAGTCAGGTCGCACTGACAGAAAACTCTTGTCCTTACCACGACCTGGCCATGGAAGACTCATCAATCTGCAGTCTCGAGCAGGAAGTGTTTGAGCAGATTCTGGGTGTTCCTCTCCAGTTGACTCAAAGATGCGTTGATGGCCATTCCTGCTGCCGGTTTGAGCAGGTCGAACTGGATGTCCCTGCAACCTGAAACCATTACATCAAATCCGATTCCACAGACAGAATCGTTCACAGGAGAAGTTTACACAATGTCTTCAGTTCTCAAGATTTCCAATCTGCATGTCCGTGTTGAAGAGACACCGATTCTCAATGGTGTGAATCTCGAGATTCATCCGGGAGAGATCCATGCTCTGATGGGCCCCAACGGTTCCGGCAAAAGCACCCTCGCCTATGCCCTGATTGGACATCCCAAGTACGAAATCACGGAAGGCTCGATCGAAATCGATGGCGTCGATCTGAATGATCTGGATGCCTGCGAACGCTCTCGACTGGGGCTGTTTCTGGCGTTCCAGTATCCGGTCACGATTCCGGGGGTCAAAGTTGCCGACTTCCTCCGCCTGGCAATGACCAATGTCCGGAACCCCAATCGAAAAGAAGGCGAGAGCCTGATGCCGATGCGGGAGTTCCGCACTGAGCTGCGGGAAACGATGCAGCAGTTGAATATGGATCCGGAATTTGCCCGCCGCTACCTCAATGAGGGGTTTTCCGGGGGAGAAAAGAAACGGATGGAAATCCTGCAGATGGCACTGCTGAAGCCGAAGTTCGCCATCCTGGATGAAACCGATTCCGGCCTCGATTCCGATGCCGTCCGTGTTGTGAGCGAAGGGTTGTCCAAGCTGGCTGGCCCGGAAATGGGAGTGCTCATCATCACTCACCATGAGCGGCTGCTGGAATATAACGAACCCCAATTCACACATGTCATGCTGGGCGGGAAGATTGTCGAAACGGGCGATGCGTCCCTGGCACATGACCTGCATGCCAATGGATATGCCTCCGTGCGGGAGCGTCATCCGGATGATGCCGCTCGCCAGCGCAAGGCCGAACCTGCTTCTGCCTGACAAAAGCAGACCAGCTTGTCGCAAGACGAGTTCAGTAAACTGATTTTCCTGAATCCATTAAAATTAATGATTTTCCCAGAGTGGGATTTGAGAAATAGCCAAGGAGTGAATCATGTCGACCGATACCGCAGAAAAAGCACAAGTCGACCTCGGCGATTACCGCTACGGGTTTCACGATCCGACTGATAAGTACGCTTTCACGAGCCGAAAGGGGCTGGATGCGGAGATCGTTTCCCAGATTTCCGCCATGAAAGGCGAGCCGGACTGGATGCGGGAGTTTCGTCTCAAGTCACTCGAAATCTTCGAGAAGAAACCGATGCCCAACTGGGGCGGGGATATGTCCGACCTCAATTTCCAGGACATTTATTACTATGTGAAAGCCTCCACGGGTCAGGAAAAATCCTGGGACGATGTGCCTGAGGATATTCGCAAGACTTACGA
>JAGQQT010000587.1 GCA_020426065.1 Planctomycetaceae bacterium
ACCAATCAGTTGTTCTGGAAAATCTCCATCTTGTGAGAATTCTCACCCTCAAAAACGGAATATCAGTCTTCCAGGCAATCACTCCTATGAGGGAACCCGTTCAAAATAAGTTCCCCCAGAGGTCAGATTCCTCCCAGTGTCAAACCACCATCAACCGACAGAATCTGACCGGTGATATAACTGGCCTCATCACTGGCCAGGAAGAGTGTGGCATGGGCGATATCTTCAGGCTGCCCCAGTCTTCGCAGGGGAATTGCCTTTTTGATCATGTCCTCCGCTGCATTCCGAACGGCGACGGTCATATCTGTTTCGATGAAACCAGGTGCAACAGCGTTCACTGTAATTCCCCGTCGTCCCAGCTCGGTTGCCATACAACGAGTCAACCCCTGTACACCACCCTTGCTGGCTGCGTAGTTGGCCTGCCCCTGGTTGGGGTATTCAGCCGCCACGCTCGACATGTTGATCACACGTCCAGATCGTTGGGACATCATCGGGCGTGTAACTGCCCGGCAGAAGTAGAAAACACTATTCAGGTTGGTTGAAATGACCTGGGACCAGGCATCAGCATCCATGGTGGCAATCAGCCCGTCTTTCACAATCCCGGCGTTATTCACGAGAATATCAATCCGGTCCCACTGTTCGACCAGTTTTTCTACCAGCTGATCCACCTGCGACTGATCGCAGACATCACATTGATGAGCGGTAACAGTCTGGATCCCTTCAGACCCCAGTTGAGCAACGACATCATCAGCGGCGGTTTTGTTTGAATGATACACAAAGGCGACTTCGGCCCCTTCCCGGGCGAATCCTTCCACGATCGCCCGACCGATACCACGACTTCCCCCCGTGACCAGAACTTTCTTCCCCTCAAACCTCATCAGTTTCTCCTCATCGTTTTCAGAATGTGTCTGCTTTTCCAGTATTGTGTGTTGATCCTGAAGCGCTGTGTCAGTTCATCAGGCTTCAGCTGAGATGCGTGGAGGATTCAACTCCTCCCAGAGCTGGCGGAAATGAGCAATCATGCGGTCATCATTTGCTGAAAACCTTGGATTCCCGTCTGCCAGATTGAATTGCCGCAAGATGAGGCGTGCACTGACAACCTCGTTTTCACCGACACTACCACTCGCCTTGAAAGTCCAGTCGTTCTCTTCGGACTTGAATTTTTCAGCCGTAATTCTCAGCTGATCTCCAGGTGCCACAAAGCTCTTAAGGCGTAATGCCTTCACTTCCTTGAGCAAAATGGTGCTGAACTGGAAGCCAGTCGCTTCACGAATCACCCAGGCTCCCGTTTGCACCAGAGATTCCAGCATCAGGACACCTGGCATCACCGGGAATCCAGGGAAGTGATCTCCCAGATATTCCTCAGCCCGAGTCAGGTTTTTCACCGCAGTAATGGACGTTCCGGGGGTGAATTCCGTAATGGAATCGACTAATGTAAATCTCACAGGGTGCTCCGGCAAGGCAGGCATTCCGGGCACAGTGTCCGGAAGTTTGTCTGAATCAGCCACGAGACAGGTTGTGGAAACCATTCCGGGCAGGACTGTTGCGGATAAAATGACACCATAGCCATCATGGGGCATCATTTTCAATCAACAACTGCCATGCAACCCTGATTTGTTACCAGTCATCCCCAATAAATGGCACATTTTCACGGGTTTGGCTGGAAACCCGCAGATAACCCAAATTCAAAACCAGTGGAAAAAATCTCCGCTGCGGAGTAATGACATGCTGTACAGGAAATGCAATTTCGCCTGTCTGGTTGGGATCTTGTGCATCATTGGATGTGGAGGCAGCGAAGAAACCCCCGCTCCGGTTGCAGCACCGCCTCAGCCAGTGCCCGTTGCACCTGCACCAGTGGCCGATACCCCTAAAGTGCCTCAGGTCGCCAAAAACACTGCTCCCAAACCGACTCAGAAAACTACACCGTCAGAGCAGGTCGACCCGGAACTGTTGCATCAGATTGGTCAGCAGGGGAATTTTGAGGTCGTCACCGATCAGTCCATCATTCAGAGTCTCAACCCGGATTCGATGCTGGCCTATGCTCCACCGGTCGGGATGAGCCCCCAAGAATTTCAGATCTTATCACACCCAAATCCGGTGAATGTAAATCAGCGCGGTCAATTCCAGCTGCCGGCCGGTTTCGTGGAACAGCCAGAGTTTGGATATGACTCCTCGGGCTGGCCTTTGCGAATTCTTTGCCAGGCAGATCAGTCTCAGATGGCGTATGTGCCAGCGGGCGTGGCGATTCAAGGCTCGAATACCGGTACCCCCAACGCCGCTCCGGAACATGCTGTCTATCTGGACGCTTATTACATTGATGTCCATGAAGTCACCAACGCTCAGTTTGAAGCCTTCCGAAAATACCTCTCCGATGTTGAACAGCGGGCTCCTCTCCCGGCCACCAGTGAAGGTCAGAATCCGGAATTTCCAGTCTGGGGTATCCTGTGGCGTGATGCACTCGGATATTGCGAAGCTTATGGCAAACAATTACCTACGGAAGCGGAGTGGGAAAAGGCAGCCCGAGGTGCAGGCGGATTTGAATCTCCCTGGGGCTTTGGCCGACCTGCCTGGACGAAACATCGCGAGTTCGGACAGATCACGACTACCATGTCCTATCCCTCCGATAAAAGCCCGTACGGAGTTTTTGATATGGCAGGCAACGTAGGCGAATGGGTTGCCGACTGGTACTCCCCAACAGCCTACCAGGAAGCAATTTCAACGGAGGGGCAGACACCTCCCAACTGGGAAGGCCCCAAGTCTTCCGAGCCAAAATTTACCCGGACTTACAAAGGGCATCAGCCGGAATGGAAGCTCTGGTATCGAGCGGGAGCCGGCATGACCGAACG
>JAGQQT010000588.1 GCA_020426065.1 Planctomycetaceae bacterium
CCACTCAGTTTAATCGGGGAAAGGTTGTCCGGCTCGAACTGGAGCGGGATCAGGCTTCGTTTCGGGTGTTGCAACGAGAGTTTCTGTCCTCTGGGGATCGGGATTTCCATCCGACCGATTTGGCTGAAGATGCCGATGGCAGCCTGCTGGTGGTCGATACTGGTGGCTGGTTTTATCGAGGCTGCCCGACCTCTCAGCTGGCCAAGCCAGAAATTGAGGGAGCCATTTACCGGATCACATCACAGGAGTTGACTCCCCTGCCCGATCCGCGTGGATTGAGGATTGACTGGGAGAATCTCTCTGATGCGGAATTGCTGGCATTGTTGAATGACACTCGCTTCCCGGTGCGTGAGCAGGCGATTCGGAAGATCGCTCAGCGTGGAGAAAAAATGCTCCCGCTGCTCGCCTCAGCGGTTTCCAAATCTGATATTCGTGTCCGTCAGAATGCGCTCTGGGCTGTCTGTCAAATTCAGGGAGCACATTCTTTGGATAAGCCTGATGCGGCCCCCCAGGTTGTAATCACAGGCCTGCAGGATGATCGTTTTGAAATCGCCCTGACTGCCTGCAGGATCGCCTCCACTTATCCGCATTCCAACTATCGAGCGGCCCTTGAAAAACTACTGGCCAGTGAGCAGGACAGTCTCCGCCGCGAAGCCGCTACGGCACTGGGGAGACTGCAGAATGCAGAGACTATACCCGCACTGATTGAGGCTCTGAAACGTAATGGCATCTCCCGCGAAGAAGAGCATGCCTTGATTTATGCCCTCATCGAAACCAATGCTCCAACGGAGTTGTCAGGATTCCTGAAAAGCGATTCCTCGGCTGTTTCTCGGGGAGTATTGATTGCCATTGACCAGGTGCAGACTGAATTACTGGATGAGGCCGTGCTGTTGAAGTTGCTGGATCGAAGTGATCCTGCTTTGACCATGACCTGTCTGGAAGTCTATCTCAGGCACACCCAGTGGAATGCAATCCTCACTGAGTATCTCCCCGGAGTTTTGACTCATCTTGATGAATACACTTCATCTCAAAGAGAAGCATTAAGTCGACTGCTTTCCACCCGGCTCAGTTTACCTGCGGCTCAATCTCTGGTGGATACTCATCTGCAGAAGTCGACCGCTCCGGAATCCGTTCGCCTTTTGTTGTTCAAAGCGATTGCAGCGGCTGATGCCACTCCGGTTTCGGCAAATTGGAGAGCAGCGGTCAATAGTGCCCTGCTGGATGCAAATTCTGAGCTGGCCGCAATTGCATTACGGATTGTTCAGCGAGATGATGCCGCCCAATATCGAGAATCTCTGGAGCAGATCGCCCAGTCAGTTGAACAGCCCCTTTCATCGCGTGTCGCCGCTCAACAACTGCTGGCCGGAAAATCGCGTGCGCTTGCCGATCCGTCTTTTGCGATTCTGCAGGAAGCCTTACGCAGCCAGCGAAGTCAACAGGCTCTCGCAGCTTCGCAGGTCCTGGCTGGAAGTTCTCTCAGCACCGAACAGATCCTGAAACTGGCTCCGCAGTTGCAAACGGTTTCGAGCGATTCCCTGTCCCTCATCATCCCTCTGTTTGCACGCACGCGGGAACCGCAGGTACTGGATGCATTTCTGAATGAGATCGGAAAATCAACCCAGCTTGAATCCTTGTCCGCCAGTACGTTCTCTGATGTCATCAAGGGGTTTCCCGATTCGCATCGGGATCAGGCCAATGTATTGCTGCGACGAATTGAACGGGCCGAACAGCAGAAAGTTGCCCGGATTGATCAGATTCTGCCTCAACTGGAAGGAGCTGATCCCGTGCGGGGAGAAGCACTGTTTCATTCAGAAAAAGCCAAGTGTGGTTCCTGTCATCTCATCAAAAACAAGGGACATAGGATTGGACCGGAGTTGACAACAATCGGAGCCAATCGCTCCGCTCATGATCTGATTGAATCGGTGCTGTTTCCCTCTGCTTCGATCGTCAGGGATTACGAAACCTATACCGTAATCATGAGCAGTGGAAAAACGATCTCCGGATTGCTGATCCGGGAGACCACTGAAGCAGTTTGGATTCAACCGGCTGTCGGAGTGGCTATTTCCATTCCGCACGAAGAAGTTGAAGAAATGGCTCCCTCAACAACGTCGATGATGCCAGGTGGACTCGAAAAGACAATGACTGATCAGGAACTGGCAGACATTATCTCGTTTCTGAAGCAACTGCAATAAGCCAGCAGACGAGTTTTACTCGTGACGGAGCGCTTCGATCGGATCGAGTCGAGCGGCAGAGCGGGCAGGATAGACACCAAAGATCACGCCAATGGCCACAGAAATTCCGAAAGCCATGGGCAGACTCCACCAGGCAATTTGAGGCTCCATATCCAGAAAGAGCTTGCTGAATTCGGAATCTCCCCCGGCTGCATCGAGTTGGAGAACTGTTTTGGCAATTGACTTGATGGTTCCAAAAGCAAAGGGGGTCAAGAGGCCCAGAATAATACCAATCACACCGCCGGTACCTGACAGTACAATGGTTTCGGTCAGGAACTGATTGACGATATCATTGCGTGTCGCTCCCAGGGCTCGACGAATTCCAATTTCCCGAGTTCGTTCGGTCACAGTGGCCAACATGATGTTCATAATGCCAATTCCTCCGACAACCAGGGAAATGGCTGCAATCGAACCGAGCACCATATTGAAAATCGAGCGAATCTGATCTGCCTGACGCAGCAGTTCCAGAGGCACAACGATTGCATAGTCGTTGTCGGTGGAATGGTTCCGCTTTAAAGAATCTCGGACAACATCCGCTGTGCTGAGCACATCCGCACCATCTTTGACACGGAGCGTGATCTGGTTCAATTCCACCTGCTCAGCCGTAAAG
>JAGQQT010000589.1 GCA_020426065.1 Planctomycetaceae bacterium
AACTGTCCCCAGTGCGACAAGTCGTTGCCGAAGTTTGTGGCTCCGTGGAAGAAGACCCGCCGGCAGTGGATAAAGGGTGGATTCTTTTGCACCAGATGCCGCATCGAATTGGACATGCAGGGTAATCGCATTTCAGGAGACGAACCACCGATCAGCACGGCGGTATTTCTGCGAGTGCTGGTGCCGACGCTGCTGGCACCAGTCATCTTGCTCATTGTTTTGTACATCGCCTTCTTCTGGGGCGAAGAACAAATCAAGAGCTATATGCTGGAACCAGAAGTTCATGCAGCTGAACCATTGCCGGCGGCCAGTCTGATTCCAGATCTTCCCATTCAGCGAATGCCCAAAGAAACTGAGCAGGAAGGCCTGCGGGCGCGGCTCGTACTCCGTGAACATGAGCCCAGAGATAACCAGAACATGTACTCGCTGGGTCTGGAGATTCAGAATGCGGGGCACTCGGGGATTGCCCGTGTCGATTTCGATCCTGAAGATCTGGAACTGGAATTATTGGATGCACAGGGCGCTTTGATGCCACAGGGACCAATCGTTGCGAATGGTCCAATTCAAGGACGTTATCAAGTCTTCATCTTCGGTAATTCGTCGGTTACGCTGTCCGTTCATGACCATGGCTATGGTTTCGCCGGGAGAATCTGGGCCAACGATCACACCGCCTGGAGCACTCCACCCGGCGAGTATCAGGTCCGTGGATCGGTCACTGTGACTGTTTCTTATGCCAGGCCACTGATTGAAGGGCCGTTTGGAAACGTGCTGAAGATTCCCTATGAGTGGGAAGAAAAGTCTGACCGTGTGAAACTTGAGATTCCGCTTTCACGTTTTCGACTGATACCCCACAACGGCTGAAGAACGACGGACAATTCCCCCAACGCAAGGACAATCTCATGTTTCGCTCCACCCTGCTCCTCTACATTGCCATCGCGACTTCAACGATGTGTCTGGCTAACGACCATACGGAAGTTCCGACCAGTCTGAAGGTCTACCGGATTGGCAACATTGCCTCCGCGGCTGCCATGAAAGCCACTTTGAGTAGCAAATCGACCAACGACGAATGGACAACAGAGTACATCGAGACTATCAAGGCTCTTGACGAAACACAGGAAATCATCACATCGCTGTGTCAAGAGAAACCTGTTTCCGTAACCGTTTACGCTCCGTTGCTCAGCCTGATTGTTCGGCATACCGAGAACGGACACATGGAAATCGCGGAACTCCTCGATCAACTGGGGGCGATTCATGGCCCGCTGATTCAAATGGAGATCACACCGGTCGCAACGGAAAGCTCGGAAGAAACGAAAGCCGGATTTGCGAAATTGCCCAGCGACGAACAACAGCGTTATTTTATTCTCAACGGCAAGTCGCAACTCACGAAAGCCGAAACGGAAGAGTTGCACAGGTTGACCGAACGTGGGCTGGGTTCTGCCGCCCTTAAAGAGACTGTACTCCTCAAGCCCGGTCAGCGAACTCCTTTCGAATTGTCTGCCTGGCCTGCGACCGCCATGGCGAGAATGAATCACGAAAAGGGCACGATTGATATTCGCGTTGATGCCGTCAGCGATGACATTGGTGAGATCATCCCTTTCACCACAAAAATTCTATCGCTTGCCGAGGGAGAATCCGGAAGGTTTTTCCATATTGCTGACGGCGGATTTTCGGCTTGGCGAGTCACCGCGAAAGAAGTCCCGCCTCCTGCGAGTGACTCCCGGATGGCAGCTCTGCTGGACGAACTCGATGAAGCGACTGATGACGGGGAAATCCAGGAATTGGCAATACTGATGCCACAGCGATTCGCGCCGAATGGGACCGATGCAGAGAATGCTCGCGAAGATGTCCGAGCGAGCATCGTGCTACACCAGCATATTCGGGATCATGGCGAAGGGGTCTATTCGCTGGGTGCACAGCTAGAGAATCTGTCGATGACGCACTACGCCCGCATTGAGTTCAACGCAATGGAATCCAAACTGGAACTCTTCGACGCCCTGGATCGCGCCATCCCGGTAGGGCCTGAAGTCATGACCGGACCAATCCCCCAAACGCAAGTGGCCATCATCCCTCCCGGTTCATATGTCGTACTCTCGATGCACTATCCAGGCATTGGACTGAATGGAGAGAAAATGCGTTTGGGTGCCGGTGGTCAAGTCTGGATGCTGGCGGTCGGAACATACCGTATGCGAGGCACGATTCCCGTCAATGTTCAGTTTGCGACACCCCATTTCGATGAAGCTCACCGCGGCATTGCCCTGCCCCCTGAATCATGGTCAGAAAAGAACTCCAGGGAGCATCTGAACCTGCATCTTTCAGAATTCACGGTCCGGTAACACATATGTTGGCCACAGCAGAGAATGAAAGTGGAAGTAAACATGCGCCAAGCAAATAACTACATTTTAATAATCTCAGCAATTACTGACATAAGTCGCAGTTTACTGACAACAAAAATCCCATCTCAGATCAGTCAGGATGATTGTCGTAAACCAGCAGAGAGATCTTTTGACGATAGAATTCTGGCTAGCCCATACAATGTTTCCGGAATAAATCGCGGTTCAATCCTGTTTGATCTGACGAGCCCGCAGAATCTGGTTCTCCATTTTCAGGTAACCATTAGCGGTTTTATCGCGAGAAAGTGTTCAATACACCGCACTGAATGGTCAGGTTTCTCCCAACACGGTGTATCTCAACTGGAACCAGCGGACTGGCTGACCCTGATTCCAAAATCACTTAACGTGCACTGATCATGTCATGACACCCTTTAGTTACCTGTTGTGTCACAACACACAGAGCATGAAGTGAGTTTGGAATCAGTCGG
>JAGQQT010000058.1:0-5302 GCA_020426065.1 Planctomycetaceae bacterium
GCCACGGACCTGAGCCACTTTTCCACCGAAAAACTGGCCCAGATATCGCATTCTGTGATAAGACATCGGCGAAATATGAAAGCGATCCACCGCCTCATCCGGTTCATATTCATGCAACTGAGAGGGATGAAACTGATAGAACGTGCCTGTGAATAAATACTGCAGCCGGGACCACATATTCATGATGTTGGGAGTGGAGATGACGACGTGCCCACCGACTTTGGTAACTCGCATCAGTTCACCCATCAGCAGGTAAGGATTGAGAACATGTTCAATCCCTTCCAGGCAGATAGCCCCATCAAAGGTTTCATCTTCAAAGGGAAGCTTGCGGGTCATGTCGGCATACACGAAATCTTCCTGACGCAGGGCAATATCCCCCGGAACAACTTCGTGCCCGACATTTCGCAGAGCAGTAGTCAGTTTGCCATTCCCGGCCGGGAGATCCAGAATTTTCTGACCGGCAGGCAGGCTGGAAAAGAAATCCACGGCTTCATGCATATAGCCGGGAAAAGTATCTGCTTTGTGTGGACGCATGAGTTCATCCTGAAAGGTCGTCGGGGCGGCACCTCATGTGCGGCCGATCCATCACATTCGTGAGGTCTGGCGGTTATATGTCAAATCGCCAAAAGTGGTCAATCCCGCTCCGGACGAAACCAGCGGTTCAGTATGCTTATTCTGTCTGAGGAAAATCGCTCCACTCCAGCAACTGCTTCTGACCTTTGTGTCGCTGAGCCTATTAGAGTTTTGATGAGATGAGAGCGCGAGTTTAGATAATCTGACTACAACATAAATGCTGCAGATCAATTCCGTATGCGAAGAAGGGAAGTCAGTTCAGCCCTGAAATCAGGCTGTTTTTCGCAATTCAGAGGACTTTGGCTTCGACTGGGACGATGCGATTCGCTCATAACGGGCAAACACTGTGTGAGCGTAGCGGTTGTCATATGCGGACTGCGTGTAATACAGCCTTCTCATCAGACGCAAAGCCAGTGGACGCGGTTTTTCGGCATAACGCAACTCCGCCAGCTGAAAATCAGCGGGATGAGCGGCCGCAAAAAAGTCACTCACCTGGGAGACATTGAAAAACCACTTGTGGCGATCGATCGGCTTACGGTGCGGCAGTCCATAGTGCAGGATATCACCGCGTCCTTTATCCAGTTTACCACGTGCCCCGCACCAGCAGTTTGGCAGAGAAACAATGACATTCTGGCTGCTGACGCGAAACAGTTCCTGAAACATATCATGCAGATTATTGAGATGCTCGAGCACTTCAATACACATCACGCAGTCAAAGGACTCATCTTCAAACGGCAAACGCTTACATTCTTCGAGATTCAGCACCTGGTCCGGTTTGCCGCAAATGTCGACGCCATAATACTTTTCGTTTGGCAAGAGTGCTCGCAGTGGAGCCTCATCACAGCCGACATCGAGAACATTATTTTTGAGAACTTTACCAAAACGATCCAGCACATACTGGCTGCGGGCTGCTCGAACGGTAAAGGAAGCGTAGTCTTTTTTGGCAGTTGGCATGGGCCCATCGTCCTTGAGGGCTGATGTTTCGAGTGAAATTTTGAGCTGTAATCGGGGCTTATAAGCCATACCGAAAACTCAAGTCAAGATCGCCTTGGAACCGCTGGATGAGAACTGGTCTGTGGAAGGATTGAACTTCGCAGGCTGAACCTGTTCAGCAATGAGTTTAGTGGTGAGTCTCCTGCAGTTCTTTCCGAATTCACCTCCCTGTGGTCACTTTTAACACGTTGCAGGGTCATTTATAACTTAAATCATTGAGAATCCCTAAACAGCGATCCACGTACACAACAACTGGAGGCCTCAATGAAGAACTTCACCCGCAGGCCACTCAATCCTGCTGCAAGCTGCGGACAACTCCCAATTGGCTGGCTGGTTTATACTGGAATGATTGTCCTGATGGTCCCCCTGCTGATTTCTGCAGCAGATGAACCGGCAGCGGTTTGGCAGTACCGGCCAGAGTTGTTGCGACCGTTCTGGATCGGGGACGTCGTTGCAGGTGAGTCGGTTCTGTTCATTCACGATGACGGAAACGGTTCGGCACGGGCTTCTGTTCTGTTCCCAGTTCAGGAGATCCTGACCGTTACCAATTCGGACGGCAGCGTGAAGTATGAAAATGGTCGGGACTACGTTTGGAAGCAGGGCTCGCGTGAAATCACATTGCCGCCTGGATCACGGATCGTTTCCAAGAGTCCGCAGGAGCTGCGTCGACCGGCCGGAACACAACGGCATGCTCTCACGCACAAAGACGGCAATGGCGAGATCCTCTTCGGAGAGCAACTTGAGTACGCCCAGATGCAGACCTGCATCACGTATCGCCATGAGACCGAAAAATGGGACGGAGTAGTGCCCAAGTTCGATCCGCAATCGCTGCCGCTGAGTGTAGCCAGACTCAAGAACCGGCAACCTTTGTCGATCGTCACACTGGGAGACAGTATCTCAGCAGGTGCGAATGCTTCGGCCCTGTACAACGCCGCTCCATTTCAACCTGCCTATCCTGAACTGGTCCGTCGCGAACTGGCGGAACGCTTCCAGGGCGAAGTACGGATGACAAACCTCGCTGTTGGTGGCACCGACACCGGCTGGGGATTGACGCAGATCGACAAGGTTGTTGCAGCGGAACCGCACCTGGTGATTCTGGCCTTCGGGATGAACGACTCTGCCGGAAGATCTCCCGAGTCCTACCAGGAAAATACAAAGCGAATGATCGCGGCAATTCGCGAGAAGGTGCCGGAGTGCGAGTTCATTCTGGTTGCATCCATGCTGGGAAACCGAGACTGGATCACCTTGAAGCACGAACGCTTCCCGCAATACCGCACCGCACTGAACGACCTGACCGGGCCCGGCATTGCACTGGCCGACCTGACCTCGATCTGGACCGAGTTTCTGGAGCGGAAGAAGGACTGGGATCAGACCGGGAATGGCGTGAATCATCCCAATGATTTCGGTCACCGGGTCTATGCCCAGGTGATCACAACACTGCTCACTCCCGAGTGAGTGAGATGACACTGCTGCAAGTGTCCCATAAAGAAGAGAAGTACCCCCGACAGGATTCGAACCTGTGACCGCGGGATTAGAAATCCCGTGCTCTATCCAACTGAGCTACAGGGGCGGATGATGGTGGGAGTGAAAAACCCGGCTACGGGTTCGCGTGAGATCCACCTTTCTCTGGAAGATTAACGATCTTCACCTGCAGAAAGTTTACCGACGAACTCCGCATGAGTCGAGCGGTACAGGTCCGCGATCTGGCCAACTGACTGGTCTATGCGAAAATGCATATTTACATGCCTGCGGCCTGCCTGTCCAATTTCCCGGGCGAGTTCGGGATTGTCCAGTAATCTCTGCAGTTCCATGGCGAGAGCTTCGCTATTAGAGGCGGGAACGAGGAAGCCGGTTTTCCCATTCTGGATGGCAGTATGCACGCCCCCCACATTGGTTGCCACAATCGGACGTCCCCAGGCCATGGCCTCCAGCATGATGGTTCCCAGTGCCTGCTTGAGTGAAGGCAGACAGAAAATATCGATCGCCTGCAGCGATTCCTGGAACCCGTACAGATTGGACACAAAAGTGATTTTGTTGACAATTCCGAGCTGGCGGGCCAGCTGCCTCAAGCGACGCTCTTCGGGCCCGGAACCGGCAATCAGGAATTCGACATCTGGCTTGACTGCCAGCAACTTCTGAGCGGCCTCCAGAAAATAGACGCCCCCTTTCACCTGCTCGAGAGGTCCGGCCATTCCAATCACGGGAGTACGACCTGGAGTGAGCACTGTGAGCGTTTTGTTTTCGGGAATCGTTTCAATGCCGCTGTGAATCACGATCACATCTTCGCCATGAATGGCAGGTTGAGTCAGCAGCTCGGATTTGACGGAATCGCTGACTGCGATAATTCGTCTGCCGTATTCCCGATCGTAATACAGAATCTCGCCCTTGTTGAGGTAGTCATGCACCGAGAGCAGGTAAGGCTTCTGAAACAGTTTTGCCAGACGAATCCCGAAAGCAAGCATGCCCCGAGACTGGATATGAATCAGGTGGGGTGGTTCTTCCTGAAAATCCTGAGCAATCAGACGATGCACAAACCTGTTGAACAGGGGAAACTGCAGGTAGCGATATTCACGTACGTTCAAAGCATTTCGTCGCTCGGGAGCAATTGAGCGGGCATCGGGCGTGACGATGGTGGGGCGAACACCGTAATTGCACAGATTCTCCGCCAGTACCAGCGTTTGTGTCGAAGATCCCCGCACCTCAAAGGTGGACGACAGCAGCATCACTCTAAGCGTATCCCGTTTTTTTCGAGATTTGACAGTCCCGCGAGCAGCCGAGGTCCCGGCAACGGAATCTTCTGCAGAGGAATTGGATACAGGATCCATGATTTCCATTCGCGCTGAAATGAACAGTCTGTCACAGACCGAAAATTATTCTTCCGGTGAACGGAGGGCTCGGGGTGGTTTCAGTATTTCACTGACGATAAACGCCTTGCGAAAATCTTCCGGCGAACGCAGCATGGCTGCAATTTCCCGCCCCCTGGTGTTGGTTCTGACCTGAGCAGGAGTAAATCTGACAGGCGATGGTGGAGCCAGAATGGGCTTGCTGGGCTCCCGTGTCGCTGGAATCCCTTCAGGCAGAGTGCGTTGTTCCGTCTCCAGGTGAGGGAGTGTTTCTCCACTGATCTGGGATTCAAGATGACGATCCTGGACTCGTTCCGGACGAGACTTACGCTGCTTGCGGGTTGCCTGGGGTTGTTGTGCCGGCCGGGGTTGCTGCCGCTGCTGAACGGGTTTTGGCTGTTGAGCCGGTTTGGGCCGGACCGGTCCTCCCCCCTGCTGCTGTTTGACTTCCTTAAGGAAGTTTTCAATCTCATCCTGCAGCTTCTTTTTGGGACGAGGTGGTTGATTGCCGGGTTGCTGCCGGGCTTTTTTGGCATTCTGCTCATTGACGGCATTGGAGATCCAGCCAATGACCGTAATGGCAATGATCACAATTGTGACTACGGCTTCCAACTGTCCGGCTCCCTTGCTGCCTGAGGGGCAACTTCTCTCGTTTTTTTAACCTGACAACTACGGGCTGACCCGGCCATCATCAATCTGATCGCCATTACCTCCTGCGATCATGGTCCGCATCTGGGTATCGGCCTGAATGTTTTTCAGTTCATAGAATTCCAGAATCCCCATCTTGCGGTTCCGGAATGCCTCAGCAACTGCTGCCGGGACACTGGCTTCGGCCAGCACCACTTTGGCTTTGTTTTCCTGAGTTCTGGCGACCATTTCCTGCTCACGGGCCT
>JAGQQT010000058.1:5323-12937 GCA_020426065.1 Planctomycetaceae bacterium
GCACGCCGTTCTTCTGCCTTTGCCTGGGCTACCCGCATATCCGCTTCAGCCTGATCGGCCTGCAGACGAGCACCAATGTTGTCGCCGACATCAATATCGGCAATATCAATCGAGACGATTTCGAAAGCGGTCTGTGCTTCCAGTCCCTGATTGAGCACGGTCTGTGAAATCTTGTCCGGGTTTTCCAGCACCAGTGCATAGGATGGTGTTGAACCGATGGCCTGAACAATCCCCTGACCAACACGGGCGATGATGGTTTCTTCCGTCGCTCCCCCAATCAGTTGCTGCAGATTGGTCCGCACGGTCACGCGGGCCCGGGCTTTCAACTGGATGCCATCACCGGCCACTGCATCAAGCGAGCCAGCTCCTTTTTTCGGATCCGGACAGTCAATCACCTTGGGATAAACGCTCGTTCGCACAGCTTCCAGTACATCGCGTCCGGCCAGGTCAATGGCTGCTGCGGTAATCCAGTCCAGATCAATATCTGCCCGGTGGGCAGCAATGAGGGCTCGAATCACATTCGGAACATTTCCCCCAGCCAGATAGTGAGCTTCCAGCTCACGTGTGGAAATCGGGTAGGACTGCATCAGCCCGGCCTGGACGGCCATAATTTTACTGCGGACGATAATCGTGGGATTCACTTTACGAATCGACATCACGAGCAGATTCAGCAGGCCAATACCCGCTCCTGTCGTTTTACTCTGAATCCACAACCCGAGGTAGCGAAACAGCAGAGCAATAAAAATGATGCCCCCGACGGCCAGGATGATGATTCCAAACCAGACAATCATATCCCACATAGCAAGCCCCTCAATGTTGAGTACTTTTTCGTATCTTCGATCGTTGTGATTTTAGCGCACCGGACACCTGAACGGCAAATGAGTGAGCCCGGCTCAAACTATTCTGCGAAAACTGATGCTAACGGAAGTTTGTACGGGAGACCAGTATTCGCTCCAAATTCCTGAGGCATGTGGAAACCGTCAGGTCTCCGTTTCTGGAATGTCAAAGTCCAGAGTGCTCTCGTCCGGCTGTTTTTCTTCCCCCGCTACGGCCAGATCGTTCTGTTCCCGGGGCTGAGCTTCCCGGACCACCACCCGGGTTCCGGCCACTTTGATAATCTGGACAGTCGATCCGGAGTCGACGATCACCCCTTCACTGCTTGCGTTGATACGCTCCCCATCAATTTCGATGAAGCCGTTCGGGGTGAGCGGAGTGACTGTTTTCGCAAACTGTTTCAGATATCCCCTGAGATGCTCCTCCTCAGCGGCAAATGGAATCACTTCTTCTTCGCTGGGACCTGCCAGAAGAATCCGCTTTCCCATGGGGGTATAGGGGAGAATGGCAAAGGAAGACACGATCACGGTTGGCAAAAACACGATGGCAAACCCGGTAAAGCTGAAAAAGTAAACCGGGTGCAACTGCCACCAGGCCAGCCAGGCAAAATAAAATGAGGCGGCCAGTGCACCAAAGGTTCCCATGGCCAGCATTCCGCCGGAAGGGATGAAGATCTCGGCGATAATGAGCACAGTCGAAAGCGCCAGCAACGCAATCGCCAGAAAAGCGTTATCCATTGATGTCTCTCCAGGATTCAGTCGCGGTGTGCCTTCGGATCGATTCCGGCGACAAGTTCTTCTTCCCATTGATCCAGTAACGGCCAGCGGACTGCACAAGTCCCGAAATCAGCCATCTCCTGGTATTTGCCCAGTCGATCGATTGTCTGCTGAACCATCCCCGCATCTTTGCGGAAGACCGGACCGTGACTGGGCAACAGCCACTCGACATCGCTGTCCCGAATCCGCTCCAGAGACCGAATGAAATCGGGAATGTTCGAGCCGTGATGGGCATCAATATTTCCGACACACCCATCCCGGAACAGATTGTCTCCGGAAAACAGCAGATTCTTCATCCGGAACGCCAGCTGACCATGAGTGTGACCCGGTGTATGCCAGGTTTCCAGTTCCAGATTACCGATCTGGAGCCGATCCCCCTCATTCACCTGCTTTTCGATGAGGATGGGAGGGAGTTCAATCGAGATATTCTGGGCGGGGATCTCGGCATATGTCATCAGCCGGTCCCCTTCCTTGAGCAGCCGGGCGGCATCCGGATGCCCGACAATCACCGCATTAGGCAGCAGGGACTTGGCCCGATGAAAGCCCTGGATGTGATCGACATCTGCATGCGAGGCGATGAGGTACTTGCAGTTTCCCAGAGGAAAATCCATCTGCCGGATCATTTCGATGATTTCATCGACCGTATCGGAATACCCGATATCGATCAGAGCCCATTCCTGCTCTGAAAAAACTAGATAGACCGAACACCCAAATCGTCTGCGTGCCTGATAATTCAGTTCGATGACGTTCGGAAAAAGTTCCCGCCGTTCCAACATGCACTCGCTCCCCATGCGATCATCATCTGGAGGCCCCTGACTCAGCTTTTATTTCTGAACCCATGATAGGACCAGCCGACGTTTTTTCCAGCTTGGAACGTGCTGGCCGGGCTCCTTTCTCATATTCACAACTTCCTATGGGGGCTCGTGCGGGAATCCGTTTGCATCACAGGTGCAAGCTCGTCAAACTTTCAGCTTCTGACTTTCGTTCCGCCTGTGGATCAAACGGCTCGAAGTCTTTTATCTGATTATCCTTGCGAACCGACATTTCATGAACTGGCAAATCCTGTGTCGACTGTTGGGCATGCTGTCTCTGCTGATCGGAGCCTCCATGTCATTGTCACTCCCCTGGGCATTTCCCATTTGCGGAGTGGCAACGGAATTTGAATCCCGGGGGTTTTTCGGGATTCTGGCCGCCATCACGGCCTGCGGTATTCTGGGGGGACTGCTGCGGATTCTGGGAGGAAAAGCCCAGGGGACTATCCTGCAGAAAGAGGCCCTGGCAGTTGTCGGTATTGGCTGGATTCTGGCAGGCGTTCTGGGAGCCCTCCCCTACCTGTTTTCCCAGACACAACGCTCGGTCGGTGTGCCGATGACTTTTCTGGATGCCTTCTTTGAGTCCGTTTCCGGATTTACTACAACGGGGGCTTCGGTACTCACGGAACTGGAGGATCCCGCAATCCTGCCTAAATGCGTCATGTTCTGGCGCTGCTTTACGCACTGGCTGGGCGGAATGGGAATTATCGTTCTGTTCGTGGCGCTGCTGGGTCAACTGGGGGGCGGAGGGAAAGCGCTGATGCAGCGTGAAGTTCCCGGACCGCTGACTGAAACCGTTAAGCCCCGCGTCCGGGAAACCGCACTGGCGATGTGGAAGATATATGTGGGACTGACAGGCATCCTGTGTGTCGTGTTTGCCCTGGAAGGAATGACAGTCTTTGATTCACTCTGTCATACCTTCGGCACGATGGCAACGGGTGGTTTCAGTACCTACAACCGCAGTGCGGGACATTTTGAATCCGTGATCATCGAAATGACGATGGTCTTTTTCATGATTCTGGCCGGCACCAACTTCACCCTGTTTTATCTCCTGGTGAATCCTCCCAGGGGTGGTCTGCAACAGAACTGGAAGCGGCGTTTTCAGGTGATGCTGGGCGATGTTGAGTGGCGTGCCTATCTGATCACAATCGGGCTTGTCACTTTGGCACTGTTCATCAATCTGGTTGTGACTCAACATTATCCGAGTGTGCTGACCGCAGCTCGACATGCCCTGTTTACAACCGTTTCCATTATGACCACAACCGGCTTTGGAACGGAAAATTTCAGCGAATGGAGTGATTTTTCGCGCGGCCTGCTGTTGTTACTGATGTTTGTGGGAGGCTGTGCCGGCTCCACTGCCGGAGGAGTCAAAATCATTCGGTTCCTGTTGTTTGCCAAGACAATCCGCATCGAAATCGAAAAATCCTATCGTCCCAACGTGATCCGCTCCCTGCGCATCGGCAAAGAAGCACTTCCCGAACGGTTGCGGTATGAAGTGGTTGTTTACTTCAGTCTGATTCTGACCCTCTTCGTAGTCAGCTGGCTGCTGCTCAACACCATTGAACCGGATACGTTGTGGGCCAACTCGACCGGGTCGGTGAAGGCGGAAAAACTGATCGACTGTGCCAGCGCGGTCGCCGCAACCATGAACAACATTGGCCCCGGACTGGGAGTGCTGGGTCCGGCCTCAAACTTTTCCGGCTTCTCCCAGCAGGGCAAACTGTTGCTCACACTGTTAATGCTGCTGGGACGGCTCGAGTTGTTTGCCATTCTGGTTCTGTTTTTTCCTTCCTTCTGGCGTAACCAGTAGCAACTGACGGTGCATCCGGTTCCTGGCAGCTGTCTGAAAGACTTCATGGAATTGAAACTCGATCACGAACCCGTCATAGTGGTTGAGATCTGAATTCCAAACCGTACTTCACAATCCAAGGAGCTGGATGGTATGACCTCCCGATTTTCCCGACTGACATGGCTCTGGTGTGGAGCCCTGCTGCTGATCACTTCACAGAATCTGCAGGCGGAAAACTGGCCCACCTGGCGTGGTCCAACACAAAACGGAATCAGTACCGAGAAGGGACTCCCCGTCAAATTCGGCGGTGAGAATAACGAGAATGTCGCCTGGAAAATCGCCCTGCCTGGACCGGCAGGAGCAACTCCTGTTGTGTGGGGAGACCGGATTTTTCTCACCTCTCCAGCCACAGAAGAAAATTCGGAGACTCCTCAACTTCTGTTGATGTGCTTCGATCGCTCTGGCAAAGAACTCTGGCGTCAGGCGGTGGGCAGCGGAAACCAGAATGCCCGAGATGATGAAGGGAACTCCGCTTCTCCTTCACCTGTCACAGACGGAGAACATGTCTGGTCTTTCATGGGAACCGGCGACCTGGGCTGCTACGACTTTTCCGGCAAGCAGATCTGGAAATTTAATGTTCAGGATCGATACGGAAAATTCGACATTCAGTTCGGCATGACCTCCACTCCCGTGGTTGATGGAGATTATCTCTATCTGGCAATCCTGCATGGTTCCATGAGTACGGGCGAAACCGGTTATGCCAAAATCATCCGACTCGACAAGCGAACCGGCAAGGAAAGCTATGCCGTGGACCGTCCGAGTGAAGCCACTTATGAGAACACTCATTCCTATGCGTCTCCCATCCTGTATCAGGATGGCAAACAGAAGTATCTGATTGTCCATGGTGGAGACTACACCACCGCTCATCGCCTGGAAGATGGTTCTGAAATCTGGCGCGTCGGGGACATGAACCCGGTGGACAATTACAACCGCTACTTGCGATTCGTGGCTTCACCTTCTTATGGGGATGGCGTGGTAGTTTGCCCAACCGCCAAGAATGGTCCCGTCATCTGTGTGGATGGAAATGCCCAGGGGAATGTGACTCACCAGCCAGGCGAATTGTGGCGGACCGATAAAACCACAGATGTCCCCTCACCGCTCATTCATGACGGACTGGCCTACATATGCCGACAGGACGGAAACGTCTTCTGTGTTGAAGCCCGGTCTGGCGTAGAAGTTTATCCTCTCCAGAAAACACATCGGCAACGACACCGAGCCTCTCCACTCTACGTGGATGGGCATATTTATCTGGCTGCCCGCGATGGCCGGATTACCGTATTCAAAGCCGGCCGGAATTTTGAAATCGTCGCGGAGAATGATCTGGGCGAAGAAATCTCAGCGTCCCCCATCGTTTCCGAAGGGACGATGTACCTGCGGACCTTTAATCATTTATGGGCCATCAAAAAATAGGTGCCTGCACGCCACAATTGCGATGCCATAAACAAAGACTCGGGACTTCCCTGCGACGGAAGTCACCGAGTTTTTTATTTTCACGCAAAGAGCAATTACGCAAATCCGGGTAGTCAGAAAAAACAACAACGTGACCTGAAAAACCTCATCAGTTCCATTCCAAAAGCTTCTGCCACTGTGAGATCAGGCTGGAAAAATCTACAAAAGACAGATGTTCTTGACAGAGATCTCGGTTGCCGGTTATTTGGTCGCAGGTCAAGCGTTCCACTTCTGTCCAGCCAACATCGTGGTTTGCCTGATGATATTTATCCCGCATTCTGCATCGCTTTCTTCCCCGGTCCTTCCGGCAGAAAGAAACATGTTCACCGCCCCTCGTTTTCCCCTGGTTTGCCTGGCCACGCTTCTGTTGAGCGTGGTTTTACCGGGAGCGTTGAATCGGGTTTGCCTGGCAGAAAGCGGCTGGCCTGTTGAGTATCAGCAGGGGAACATCCGGATTTATTCGCAGGTTTCCGCAGAAAAGATTGCTCCCCCGGTTAAGGAACTGGCTGACTTCCAGCGCTATCTGGCCATGGCCCTGCAGTTAACTCTCAATGACCACCCCGTTGACCTGGTGGTCTTCTCATCGATGCACGAATATCGTTCGTACATTCGCCCACGCCATCCTGAAGCAATCAGTCGACCTGCGCTGTTTGTGAAATCCAATGGCACATTGACCGTCTACGTGGTGTATGGCAACGATTTTGTGAGAAATCTGAAGCATGAGTTCACCCATGCCACACTGCATGGCAGTCTTCCCTACCTGCCAATCTGGGTCGATGAAGGATTGGCGGAGTTTTTTGAAGTCCCACAAGACCAGCTGGGTTATCAGGCCCATTACCACGACAATCTCAACTGGCGATTGAGATTTCGCCACAAGGTCCGGACCACAGAGCTGGAGAATCTTCAGGGGCTCGAAGAGATGCGGCCGGAGCATTATCGGGATTGCTGGGCCTGGATTTATTTCTGCCTGCACGAAAGCCCGGAGAGCCGAAATCTGCTCCGCGAATATCTCGGTCAAATCCAGGAGGAAGAAGTAGTTGGCTCGCTGCTTGCCCGGATCGAACAGGCTCTCCCCAATTCACAGGATCGGATCGAGCAGTTTTACCGGAACCTGAAATAGAACTGAGCGGCAACCGAGTTTCGGCTCAGTTCTCAACTCTCCTCAGGAGACCTTGATCTCGTAGCCGGGCTCATATTCGCGTTGCCAGAATTTCATCGCCTCCGGATCCCCTTGAATCTGATGCGTCTGTGGATCGAGAGTCACTTTGCGGCCAACACGGTAGGAAATATTGGCCAGCAGGCAAAGGAGCGTACTGCGATACGCTTCTTCAATTTCGCAGTTCAGTTTTTCGGCACCACGAATCGCCCCCAGGAAGTTTCGCAGATGATCTGCTTCTCCACTCGCACCGGTTCCGGTGGAGAGTTCCTTGCCAGCGGGATCGAGGATGCGGTAACCCTTGTCATCCGTGATTTCGAGGGAACCATTCGTACCAAAAAAGGTCATCGGTGAATCGGCATCAATACTGGTTTTTCTAAACCAGCTGCGCTGCTCCCACATCACCATGGACTTTCCGAATTCGTACGTTGCAACAGTGGTGTCAGGTGTTTCCTGATCATCCTGATGACGCAGGGAACCTCCCTGACAGCTTACTGATGTTGGATAATCTACTCCCAGACCCCAGCGAAGCACATCCAGGTAGTGAACGCCATTGTTGCCCAGTTCACCAGTTCCCCAATGCCAGAACCAGTGCCAGTTGTAATGCACGACATTATCCTGGTAGTCCCGGTGCGGAGCAGGCCCCTGCCACTGGGACCAGTTGAGCCAGTCTGGTGCGGGAACTTTCTTGCCCTGACCAATTCCCCCACGGGCATTGTAATAGGCACAGCGGGCATA
>JAGQQT010000590.1 GCA_020426065.1 Planctomycetaceae bacterium
TGTCGGACAATGGTCACCGGTGGGAAAGGCCCCAAAGGGCTGGTTGGAACGGAGTTGAAAGCAGCAGTTCAGGATTTCATCGAACAGCTGAAACCCCATCTGGAAGTGGCAGCTGAAACAGGCGTAACGATTGCGATTGAGAACCACGGCAACAACCTGATTGAATCACCCGACTCGCTCAAGTGGCTGGCGGAACTTCGACCTTCTCCTCAGCTGGGAATTGCTCTGGCCCCTTATCATCTGCCCCAGGATCCGGAACTGCTGGCTCAGTTGATTCGGGATCTGGGAGAAAGCATCGTGATGTTCTATGCCTGGCAACATGGCGAGGGCTGCACTAAGAAACTTCCCAAAGAACAGGAACTGCTGCAGATGCCCGGACGAGGCCCGCTCGACTTCGGCCCTCTGCTTGCCGCACTGAAACAGATTCAGTATCGAGGCTGGACGGAAGTGTTCATGCATCCGGTGCCGCGGGGCATTCCCATTCTCGAAACCACAGCCGAAGTCACAGCAGAGATTAATCGGGGACGGGATTACCTCGAAAAGCTGCTGAAAGCATCCTGAACCTGCTCTGACTTGGAACTACACACCTACAGAATTTGATTGACATGATTTCGCGAACACCGTCACTCCAGATCTGCCTGCTGCTGGGATTGCTTCTATCAGTTCCAGGATTCTGTCAGGCCCAGAACACAAACTGGCCGGATCCCGTGTCCAATCAGGTGCTTCCTTATGAAACTGTTGGCCTGGTTTCTGGTCCCCTGCTGGGCCGGCCCACTGCCGATTCGATGAGAATCTGGATCCAGACCCGCGAGCCAGTCCCTTTCGAAATCGTTTACGACACCCGTCTTCCGCTTGATGATAAGTCAACTCTTGTTGCGGGGGAGACGAACGCACTTCAGGACAACACCGGAATTGTCGACCTGCAGAATCTGACCTCGAATACGGTCTACTATTACGGAGTCCGCATTGCCGGAGAACTGGCTGATTTGCGGGAAACCATCAACCAGCCCTGGCCAGCTTTCCGCACACTTCCCTCAACTGCCGATGTGGAAGATGCCACCTATAACCCGCAGGGAAAGTTCAATGTCCGTTTCGCGATCGGACATTGTGCCTCGCAGGCTCCAATTGAATCGGGCGGGCAATATGCCAGCACTCCTGCTTATGAAATGATTGCCCGCAACCATCGCGAAGAAGTGATGTTTGCCATCGTAAACGGGGATGTCATTTATGAGGCGGAGCGGGATGGAACGCTGAGCGGGGTACGAAACAATTATCGGTTGTACTTCTCGCGCGGGCACTCGTTTCAATCCTTATTCCGTCGGACTCCCGGAATGTTCACGTTTGACGATCATGATGTCGGCTGGGACATCCACGGCAGTGGACAGATCGGACTGGGAGAAGGAGCCCACCTGATTCGGGATGTCGGACTGGAAGCATATCGGGAGTATCTCAGCTGGGCCAATTTCTCCGGACCGCAGTCGGGGAGTCTTCACTTTGGCACCGCTTCCGTAACGAAGGATTCCGAGATTCTGGAAGACTTGACCGCCGATTTCTCCGGGATTGATCCGGATACCGTCAGCACCATTCACCTGGGGAATTTCACCCGCTCCGCCGAAACCCCCAAACGTCAGGGGAAAGCGCCCCGCAATGCGGGTGTGTACGGCCTGGTGGAAGTGATTGATTCGCATCATTTACGCATCACCCCCGCTGCCAGAGCGGATGAAACTCTGTCCTACAGCATCGGGACCCACCATTATTACGACTGGAAGGTTTCCAACTGTCATTTCTTTGCCCTCGATACCCGGGGAGAACGCTCCGCTCTGAATCGGAATGACCGGAATGATCCAAATCTGTTCATTCTCGGCCCGGCCCAGAAGAAATGGCTGCTGGATGGGATTCGAACAACCGATGCGGAGTTCATTTTTCTGATCTCGCCCGATCCCTGGGTGATTTATCACACCGCTGCCCATGTGCGGAAAGAGCCGGGTGCTGACAAGGATGACAAGGGAGATGGATTCCCGTCCTTTGTCCATCAACGCGAAGAACTGTTGACCATCATGGAGGAGGTCAACAAACCCATTCTGATCTTCACGGGAGATGTGCATGCTTCGGCTGCAGTCAACATTTCCGGCAAGATCTGGGAAATGATGTGCGGTCCACTCGGTTCTACCGGGCATCCGCTGGGAACACTCGGGAATCCACCCACAGGCGGCACCTGGAACAGCATGGGACGGGATGTCTCGATTCGCTGGGTTTCCGGTTTTCCCAACAATCTGCCTTATCAGCGGATAAGAAATACTTTTTACAGCGTCGTGCAGGTCAATAATGTGCTGAAGGTCGCTTCACCGACCGGCACAAAACCGCAATGGATGGCTTATGATATTCCCACCGTGACAGTCCGCTGGCACGACGGCTATACCGGTCAGCTCGTTTACGCTGAATCCATTTCTGCAACACCACCTGGTCAAAACTGATTTCCAGGTTTCCCTCATCCAGACTCACCAGAAAGAAATCCCATGAGTAAAGAACAGGTTCTGATTATTGTTGGCGATGCCACGGAAACAGTCGATACGTTGTACCCTTATTACCGGCTGATTGAAGCCGGTTTTGAACCGGTTGTGGCTGGCCCGGAACAGAAGCTGTACCAGATGGTCATGCACGAAGTGAAGCCGGGCTGGACCATCACCAAGGAATGGGAAGGCTATTCCATTCAGGCCGATGTCGCATTCGCCGACATTCATCCCGAAGACTACCTAGGGATTCTTTTTTCCGGCGGACGAGCTCCTGAATACATCCGGTACGATGCCGATCTCG